>JBEAVX010000130.1:0-4847 GCA_041160755.1 Pseudomonadota bacterium | reverse complement strand
CCACAGCGGGACGCCGAGACCTGGGTGGAGCCCATCCCCGACGCCCTGGTGCTGCCCGAGCACGCCGACCCGGCCTCTCAGGCGATCCTCAAGGAGTCCATCCGCCTGGCGTTCGTCGCGGCGCTTCAGCACCTCCCGCCCCGCCAGCGCGCCGTGCTCTTGCTGCGGGACGTCGTGGGCTTTGAGGCCGCCGAGGTCGGGGCGCTGCTCGGGGACTCCGTCGCCTCGGTGAACAGCGCCTTGCAGCGCGCCCGGGCCACGCTCAGCGCCAGAGCCCCCCAGCCAACGGACGCGGTGAGCCTGGCCACGGACCATGAGTCACTGCTCAAGCGCTACATCGCGGCCTTTGAGGCCTACGACATGGACGCCTTGGCCTCGATGCTGCACGACGAGGTGGTGCAGTCGATGCCGCCCTATGCGCTCTGGCTCAAAGGCCCGGACGCCGTGCGCGCCTGGATGTTGGGCACCGGCGCGGGCTGCCGTGGGAGCCGGCTCGTGCCGACGGCGGCGAACGGCACCCTCGCCTTTGGGCAGTACCGGATCGACCCCAGCGGCGGCCACACGCCGTGGGCCCTGCATGTGCTGGAGCTCCAAGACGGCAAGGTCATCACGCTCACCGCGTTCTTGGACACGGCGGCGCTCTTCCCCCGCTTTGGTCTGCCCGCGCGTCTCTGAGCGCGAACGCCGCGCCTAGGCGCGCTTGAGCGGCGGCGCCGAGCCCGAGCTGCGGCCCTTGATCGTGCCGTGGTCGCCGTCGCGGAACACCCAGCCCGTGCGGTGGAGCGTCCAGACCCAGGCGGCCTTGGTGCGGTGAAACGGCACCAAGGCCCCGATGATCGCGGCGACGATGAGCGCCCACTGATCGCCGTCTTGGAGGCCACGAACCGAATGAATGCCGAGGCCCACCGCCGCCGCGACCAAGGCCCCGGTGGTGTAGCCCATCACCGTCGGCCCCGTCCAAGAGCCCTCCCAACGAAAGAAGCGCGCGCCGCAGGTCGGGCAGGTCTCGTTCATGGTGAACCAGCCTGAGTAGAGCTTGCCGTCGCCGCAGGCCGGGCAGCGGAGCTTGCCGAGCGCCCACCACAGCCGAAGGGCGGTGCTGGGCTCAGGGGCGTTGAGGGGCGCAGCGGGCTCTGGCATGGCGAGGCTCCAGCACAAGGGCGAGGGCGATAACCGGTGCGGGGGTGAAGCGGAAGGCGCCCTGACGTGAGGATGACCGCGCGCACGGCCCGCCCCGTCGCCTCGCCACGATCTGCCCTCGGAACACGGGCCAAGGTCCGGGTGTAGAATGCCTCGTCATGCTCAGCCTGCTCCTCGTCACCCTCTCCGCCGCCTACGCCCAGGCCGTCGCCGTGTCCCCCGAGGTCGGCGCCCACGCCCAGGCGCCGCGCTGGGCGCCGGACGGCTCGCGGCTCTCGTGGGAGCTCAACGACCACACCCAGCGCGCGGTGAGCCTGCACCTCTACGCCCCAGGCGTCGGCGTCACCCAGGTGAACCCCGCGGCGAAGCCCAGCGCCGGGCTCACCACGGGCTTCGGCACCGCCCCCAAGAGCGCCGTCGTGCACGAGCTCTCGTGGTCCCCGAAGTCGCTGAACACCTACGTCTACTCCGCCGCCGGGGACGACCGCGAGTACGACCTCTACCTGCAGGGCGGCACGCGCCTGGCCGCCTCCCCCGGCGTCGATGGCGGCCCGGCCTGGAGCCCCGACGGCCAGTACATCGTGTTCAGCTCGGCGCGAACGGGCCAGGGCGATCTGTACCTGCTCCGCGCCGAGGCCCTGGACCGGCCGCCGACGCGGCTCACCGCGGAGCCCACCACCTCGGAGCTGCACCCGGCCTGGTCGCCCCAGTCGAACACCTTGGCCTACGTCGGGCGCGGCGCCGAGGGCGACACGGTCTTCGTGATCACGAACCTCAGCGCGCCGAACCCCGTCGCCATCGCGCCTTGGGGCCACACCCAGACCCGGCCGCGGTTCTCTCCTGACGGCTCAAAGCTGGCGTTCTACTCAAACCATGAGGACAAGTCCCGGTTTGATCTCTACGTCGTCGAGCTCTCGACGGGGCGCTCCCAGAAGGTCGTCCCAGGCGTCGTGATCAACGACGAGGGCCCGGTGTGGCTGCCGAGCAGCGACGGCTTCGTGTTTGTGCTCGACGACGACGCCCGGTTTGACCCCGTCATGCGGGTTGGCCTCGACGGCAAGCTCCCCAAGCCCGTCGCGACCCGCACCGTCGGCAACATGGATCACGACCTGGTGACCGTCGGCGGCAAGATCTGGCTCGCCGTGGCCGCCCAAGGTGAGCTCAAAGGGGATGACCGCGACTTTCGGCGAATCTATGTGATGGAGCTGCCGCCTTCACCTTGACCAACGGGCTCTGGGCGCTCATGTTCAAAACATGGAAACTGTCAGCTCGTTTCGCCGCTTGCTCATCCTCGCCCGCCCTGAGTCCAAACGGCTCATCATCGCCACGGTCGCGCTGTTCATCAGCGCGGGGGTGACGCTCCTCTACCCCGTCGCCGTGCAGAAGATCGTCGATGGGGTGCTCAAGGGCGAAGGCCGCGTGGTGGTGGATGAGTCCGCCATCGCGCTGCTGGCCCTGTTCTTGGTGGGCAGCGTCTTCGGCGGGATTCGGGCGTACCTGTTCACCGTGGCCGGGGAGCGGGTCGTCACCCAGCTCCGCCGGGAGCTCTACGCGGCGCTCATTCGCCAAGAGATCGCCTTCTTCGATGAGCGTCGAACGGGTGAGCTGACGAGCCGCCTCGCCGCAGACACCGCCGTGCTCCAGAGCGCCGTGACGGTGAACCTCTCGATGTTGCTCCGGTTTCTGGTGATGGCCTTGGGCGGCATCGGCGCCTTGTTCTGGACGTCTTGGCGTCTCACCCTGGTCACCTTGGCGATCGTGCCGCTGGTCGTCATCGGCGCGGCGATGTTCGGCAAGGTGTTTCGCCGCACGAGCCGCGAGGTTCAAGACGCCTTGGCGCGGTCGACGGAGGTGGCGGAGGAGACGCTCTCCGGCGTGCGCACGGTGCGGGCCTTCGCGCGTGAGGAGGCCGAGATTCGCCGGTATGGCGCCGCCGTCGAGGAGTCGTTCGAGAAGGCGCGGTACCGGGCCTGGATCGGCGCCTTGTTCCGTGGGGTCGGCGGCTTGGCCGGCTACGGCGCCATCGTCGTGGTCTTGTGGTACGGCGGCACGCTGCTGGTCGATGGCCGCATGAGCATGGGTGAGCTCTCCAGCTTCTTGCTGTACACCCTCACCGTCGCCGTCTCTCTGGGCAGCCTCGCGACCTTGTGGGAAGACTTCCAGAAGGCCTTAGGCGCCTCCGAGCGGGTGTTTGAGCTCCTCGACCGCTCGCCGACGGTGCGCTCCGGCGGCCAGCGTGTGGCGGACGTGCAAGGCCAGATCGAGCTGACCGACGTTCAGTTCGCCTACCCCAGCCGCGCCGACCACCCCGTGCTCCAAGGCCTGAGCCTCAGCTTACGCCCCGGTGAGGTCGTGGCCTTGGTCGGGCCGTCCGGCGGCGGCAAGTCCACCGTCGCCGCGCTGTTGAGCCGGTTTTACGACCCCCAAGCCGGGCAGATCACCCTCGACGGCGTCCCCTACCCTGACCTCGACGTGAGCTGGCTGCGGGAGCAGGTCGGCGTCGTGTCTCAAGAGCCGATCCTCTTCGCCACGACCATCGCCGAGAACATCCGCTATGGGCGCCAAGACGCGAGCGACGCCGACGTCGAGGCCGCCGCGAAGGCCGCGAACGCCCACGACTTCATCACGTCGTTCCCCGAGGGCTACACCACCCTCGTCGGCGAGCGCGGCGTGCGCCTGAGCGGCGGGCAGAAGCAGCGGGTGGCCATCGCGCGGGCGATCCTCAAGGATCCTCGGGTGTTGGTGCTCGACGAGGCCACCTCGGCGCTGGACTCCGAGTCCGAGCACCTCGTGCAAGAGGCCCTGGAGCGGCTGATGGTCGGCCGCACCACCCTGGTCATCGCGCACCGGCTCTCCACCGTCAAAGAGGCCGACCGGGTCGTCGTCATCGACGGCGGGCGCGCGGTGCAGCAGGGCTCACACGACGCGCTCGTGCACCAGGAGGGGCTCTATCGTCGCCTCGTCGAGCGCCAGTTCGCGGCCTGAGCGAAGGCCCGCCTCGGCGGTGAGATCCCATCGAATCCATCGGCTTCGGGTCTTGACATGTAAAGTGGCACAGGGCCCCGCCGTCTGGTGTTAAGCAGGTGGCCTGCCGCTCCGCACGCCTGCCTGACCGCCTGACCGCCGCCGCCCCGAGAGCCCGCCCATGCGCCGCCTGATCTTGCCGTTCCTCCTGCTCACCGGACTGGCCCTGGCCTTAGAGCCCGCGCCGAACCCCGACAAGCCGCCGTCGGTTGAGCTGGCGACGACGTACCTCTCGCCGCCGTTCCCGATGGACAAGGCGCTCAAAGAGGCGCTCTCAGGCCGCAAACACAGCGAGGCCGCCACCTTGTTGGCCGCCGTCGACAAGTCGAAGATCCCCGGCCACGCCGTCGGTGATCACGGCTTCTTGATGGCCTGGTCGCTCCTTCGCGCGGGCAAAGCCAGCGAGGCCGTGAAGTTCACCGCCATGGTCGAGAAGGCCGAGCACGCGCCGCCGACGTACAAGGCGCTCACCTTGGCCGAGCTCTACAGCGCCGACGGGCGCCACGTCGAGGCGGCGAAGGCGCTGGAGACCTTCCCCGCCGACGCCCAGCTCTGGCCCCGGGCGATGCTCGCGCGGGCCTCGGCGCTTCGATACGCGGGCAACACCGCCGCCTCACGGGCGCTCTACGAGCAGCTCGCCGCCCGGCCCGACCCCGCTGAAGGCTCGGAGTGGGCGCTTCTGA
>JBEAVX010000097.1:0-3379 GCA_041160755.1 Pseudomonadota bacterium | reverse complement strand
GGAGCGTCGGGAGGCTGCGGGCGGTTTGGGCGGGGTGGAGAGCGAACTAGGCGTTGAGCTCCCCCTCCACCATCCTCCGCACCAGCTCCTCAAACCGCACCGTCGGCGTCCAGCCGAGCCGCTCCCGCGCCTTCGTGGCGTCGCCCAAGAGCGCGTCCACCTCCGCCGGGCGCCGCAGCCGCTCATCCAGCCGCACATGATCCTGCCAAGGCAGCCCCACCACGGCGAAGGCCGCCTCGACGAAGTCCCGCACGCTGTGGGCCTCGCCCGTTGCGATGACGTAGTCGTCGGGCTCGGCGCATTGCAGCATCCGCCACATCGCCTCGACATACTCCGGCGCGTAGCCCCAGTCGCGGCGGGCGTCGAGGTTGCCGAGCGTGAGCGTCTTGGCGCGGCCTCTGGCGATGTCGGCGACGCCGCGGGCGATCTTGCGGGTCACGAAGCGCTCGCCGCGACGGGGGCTCTCGTGGTTGAACAGGATCCCGTTGCAAGCGAAGAGGCCCCAGCTCTCGCGCATGTTCACCGTCATCCAGTAGCCGTGGACCTTGGACGCCGCGTAGGGGCTGCGGGGGTAGAACGGCGTGCTCTCGCGCTGGGGCGTCTCCCGCACGCGGCCGAACATCTCGGAGCTGCTGGCCTGGTAAAACCGCGCGCCGGGGGCGGCCTCTCGCACGGCCTCCAGGAGCAGGGTGGTCCCCACGGCGTTGATCTCCGTGGTGACCGCAGGCAGCTCGAAGGAGAGCGCCACGTCGGACTGGGCGCCGAGGTTGTAGACCTCACGGGGCTTTAGGCGCTCGATGAGGCGATGCAGGCCCAAGGCCTCGCGGAGATCGCCGAAGTGTAAGAACAGGCGCTCGTTGAGCACCCCCCGGGCCAGGGCCGGGCGGAGGTTCTGGAGGTTGTCCGTCGCCGCGCGGCGCACGAGGCCGTGGACCTCGTAGCCACGGTCGAGGAGCAGCTCCGTGAGGTAGCTGCCGTCTTGGCCGGTGACGCCGGTGATCAGCGCCCGAGGTGCCTCGCTCACCCGCCGCTCGGGGGCGTAGGTGGCGCGGCGGGCGGCGCGGCGGCGCCCAGGGCGGCCTGGATCGCCTCGGGCAAGGTGGGCTCCATCAAGAGCATGTAGAGGATCAGCTCCCGGCGGGCGTTGTTGAACACCGGGCCGTTCACCTCGGCCTTCGTGTAGTCCGACCACAGCCGGGAGAGGTCGAGCTGGTCGTCGGTCTGGGTGAAGCTGCCCCGGGTCAAGGTGCCGTACTCTCCGGCGGAGAAGACGGTGCCCACCAGCGCCTTGAAGTCGCCGGGGTTCGCGTAGGGGTCGAGCTTGTGGCGCAGGGCGAAGAGGCTGTCGGTGAGCAGGGCCTCTTGTTTGGGGCTCAGGGTGGCGAGCCAGGGGCGCTCGGCCTCCAAGACGGCCTTCACGCCTTGTAGGCGCAGGGCGAGGAGGGCGTCGGCGCGCTCGTGGTGTTTGCGGGCGTCGATCAAGGGCGCGGCGGCCTCGGCGAGCGCGGGATCGTCGAGGGTGGCCCCGGCGGAGAGCTTGGCCCACAAGGCGTCGTAGGTGGCGGTGAGCGTGGGCTCGGTCGCGGCGAGGAGCTCGGCCTGGGCGGCGTCGATGCGGGCGCGCTCGGCCTCGGCCTGGGCGTGCAATTCCGCGAGCGCCCGGAGCTGGTAGTCGCCGAGCTCCATGTGTTTGAGCCAGATCAACAGGCGAACGCGCTGCTCCCGCGCCTGAAGATCCGGCGCGAGGGCGTAGTCGTAGAGCACCTGGGTGAGGGGCGGACGCGCCGCTTGCTCCACACGCGCGTCGGCGGCGGCGGCCTCAGCGGCCGTCGGGAGGGGCATCGGCTCGGTCTGACAGGCCGCCAGGACGAGCATCAGGAGGGGGGAGGTGCGCACAGGGCTCGATCCAAACACCCGAGGTCTGCTACCGTCAACGGGCGAAGTGTCCTATCCCCTGACTGGACCCCTGCAAAGAATGCGTCCTGACCTTCTTCAAGAGCTGCGCCGCGTGAGCCTCGCTTTGCTGGGGGCGCTCGTGCTCGCGGCGCTTTTGACCTGGCCCATGGTCTTGCGCCCCACGGAGGGCCTCGTCGGGCACCCGGGCAACGACACCTGGAACCACGTCTGGGGCTATTGGTGGGTGGCTGAAGGCCTCGCCAACGACGGCACGATCCCGATGAGCACGCCGCTTCTGAACCACCCGCGCGGCGGCACGCTGTTCTTCATCGACAGCTTCAACGCGGTCCTCTCGGCGCCGATCCAGTGGACCTTGGGCCTCGTCGCCGCGTTTAACGCCGTGGTGATCGGCTCTTTGGCCTGGAACGCCTTCGGGGCGTGGCTCCTCGCGCGCTACGTCCTGCGCGATGACCTCGCGGCGATCCTCCCCGCGGCGCTCTACGGCAGCTCGGCGCATGTGCTGGGGCAGACCTACAACGGCATCACCGAGACGATCAACACCGGCTGGATCCCCATCTACCTGCTGACCTTGTGCCGCCTGCTCGACCGGCCGCGCATCTCCCGAGGGCTGGCCTTGGGCGCGGCCTTGGCGGTGTGCGCCACCTCAAACTTCTACTACGGGCTGTTCGGGGCCTTGCTCTCGGTGGTCGTCGTGGCGCATCGGGCGGTCACCGCGCCGCGCCAGGTGCGCTGGGGGGCCTTCGTGCTCTCGACGATCCTCGGCGCCGCGCTGTTTGGAGGCCTGGTCGCGCCGACGCTCACCGCGCTCTCGGCGACGATCAACGCCGACGACGCCATGGTCACCCGCGATCCGGCCTTCGTGTGGGCGAGCCTCCTCAACCACAACATGACCGACCTGATCTCCAGCTTCCGCCCCGGCGCGAACTACTCCCCCGACCTCAAGGCGCTCTACGGTGAGGACCTGCTGATCATCACGTACCTGGGCTGGGTGATGTTGGCGCTGGCCGTCGCCGCCTTGGTCTTGTGGCGGCCGCGCCGGGAGCTGAGCCTGTGGGTGTGGATCGCGCTCGTGTTCTGGGTGTTCTCGCTCGGGCCCTACCTGCACGTCGCCGGGGAGTACGTCACCTGGGACGGCCGCAAGATCCCGCTGCCGTTCTTGCCGTTCTTTGAGGCGTTTCCGCTGTTCTCGCGCATCTCCCACCCCTTCCGCTTCGTGGTCCCCGCGACCTTGGGCCTGGGCATCCTCGCGGGCTTCGGGGCCAAGGCGCTGGCGGCGCGGGTCTCCCTCCCGCAAGGCACGGTGGTGGGCGCGGCGACGGCCTTGGCCTTGGTCGAGGTGCTGCTGCTCTCGCCGGCACCTTGGCCCTTGCCGCGCTGTGAGGCGAAGATCCCGGCGGCGTATGCGAGCTTGCCGAGCGACGGCGCCGTGCTCGACCTGCCGATCACCGTGCCCAACCTGGAG
>JBEAVX010000078.1:0-7127 GCA_041160755.1 Pseudomonadota bacterium | reverse complement strand
GCGAGGGTGCCTAAGGTCGGAACCGCCTTCATCACCTGGCGGGCGCCGCCCTCGACGCCGGAGTGGGAGCGCTGGAGATCCTCCAACGACTGGAGCTGGGCCTCCAGCTTGGCCAGCTCACGCTCGGCGCGGGTGGCGACCTCCTCCCGCTGGCGCTGCTCGACCTTGGCCGTGGCGAGGGCCTTGTCGGCGACGGCTTGTTGGCCTTGGAGGGCCTGCTGACGGCGCTTCGCCTCGTCCAAGGCGTCTTCACGCTCACCCACCGCGCCTTCAGCGGCCATGACCGCCTCGCGGAGCCCGGAGGTGTCGCTCTCGGCGCCGACCCGATCGCCACGGAACCGCTGGAGGCGCTCGTCTTGCTCTTCGCGGCGCTGGCGGGCCGCCCCTAAGGTGGCGCGGCGGCGGGCGAGGCCGGTGATCTGGTCCATGACCACCCGCTTGTGCTCCTCGACCTTGGCGCGAACGGCGACCAAACGACGGCCACGATCCTCAGCGACGGCGGTGGCCTCACGGAGGGTCTGCTCCAGGCGATCGACGGCGGCGGTGGTCTCGGAGAGCTCGTCCTCGGCGGCGTCGGCCTCCAGGCTCGCCTGCTCTTTGATCCGAGCGGCGTCGTCGAGGTCGTGGGCCAACACCCCGAGCCGCGCCCGGAGCTCGTCACGCTCCCGCAGGTGGTAATGCCGGGCGGACTCGCGCTCGCGGCGCTGGGCCTCAAGCTCGGAGAGCTGGTCACGCAGGGTGTTGACCACGGCGTTCATCACGGCGATCTCGTCGCGGCGGAGCTTGAGCTCACCGTCGGCGCGCTCCAGCTCGTGGCCCAGGCGGTCGGCCTCCCCTTTGGCGAGGCGCAGCTCGCCGGTCAGCTCACGCTGCTCGGTCGAGAGGCCGGAGAGCTTCACGAGGCCCAAGAACAGCTCACCCTGGCGGACTCGGGCCCGCGCTCGGCGAAAGCGGGAGGCGCGCTCGACCTGACGCTCTAAGGCCTTGAGGCGGCGGCCCATCTCTTCAGACACGTCCGTGGCGCGGGCGAGGTTCTGGGCGGTCTCGCCGAGCTTCTGCTCAGCCTCTTCCCGGCGCATCTTGTACTTGGAGATGCCGGCGGCCTCCTCCAACATGCCCCGGCGCTCTTCCGGCTTGGCGCTGACGATCTCGCCGATCTGGCCCTGCTGGATGAAGCTGTAGAGCTTGTTGCCGATGCCCGTGTCCATGAAGAAGTCGACGATGTCTTTGCGGCGGACCTTGGCCTGGTTGATCAGGTACTCAGACGTGCCGTCGCGGTAGAGCCGCCGGGCGATCTGCATCTCTTCGCAGCGGGCGTACTCGCCGGGGAAGGGCTCATCCGTGGTGATGAAGGTGATCGACACCTCGGCCATGCCGACGGGCTTTCGCACGGCGGAGCCGTTGAAGATGACGTCTTGCATCGCCGAGCCGCGCAGGCTCTTCGCGGACTGCTCGCCGATGCACCAGCGGATCGCGTCGACGATGTTGGACTTGCCGCAGCCGTTCGGGCCGACCACCCCGGCGATGCCGTCCCCAAAATGGAAGACCTGCCGGTCCACGAAGGACTTGAAGCCTTGCAGCTCAAGCTTTCGAATACGCATGGCGGGTCGTCGGGGTCAGGGAGGGAGGGCTCAGGACGAGCGGAGCTTAGCCTAACGCGCGGTACTGCGCCGAGGTCTCCTTGTAGTGGAGCCAGGAGTAACGGATCCACTCCCAGTCGCGCTCCGTCGTCGGGCGCACGACCCGGGCGGGGCTGCCCATCAACAAGGAGTTCGGCGGGTAACGACGCCCGGCGGGCACGAGGCTGCCCGCGCCGACGACACAGCCGGCGGCGATGAAGCAGTTGTCGAGCAAGATCGAGCCCATGCCGATGAGCGCGTCGCCCTCGACCTCACAGCCATGCAGGATCGCGCCGTGGCCTACGGTGACCCGGGGGCCGATGCGTGTGGTGGAGAGGCCCGAGGTGACGTGCGCGACGGCGCCGTCTTGGATGTTCGTGTCCTCACCGATGGCGATGAGGCCCATGTCGCCGCGCAAAACCGCCCGGGGCCACACCGTCGCCCCGGCCGCGAGGGTCACCTGGCCGATGATTGTGGCGTCGGGGTGCGTCCAGCTCTCGGGGTGAAGTTGGGGTTCGTGCTCCATAAATCGCTGAATCATCAGAACTTCCTTGCCTTATGGCGTGAAGATGCCCACGACGTTCGCCGTGCAGAACGCCGCCAACGACCCAGCGATCATCGCCCGCAGCGCGATGCTGGAGAGATCCTTGAGGCGCTCGGGGGCGATGGCGCCCAGGCCGCCGAGCTGAATGCCGATGGAGGCGAAGTTCGCGAAGCCGCAGAGCGCGTAGGAGGCGATGATCGCCGAGCGCTCCGAGAGCTGGGGCGGGCCGTCGCCGCTGATGATCCCGCCGAGGTGAATGTAGGCGATGAACTCGGTGAGCACGATCTTCTCGCCCAAGAGCTGCCCGACCAAGGCGGCCTCGCCGAAGGGCACGCCCATGGCCACGGCGATCGGCGCGAACAGCCAGCCGAGGAGCATCTCCAACGACAGCGGTGCGCAGCCGACGGCGCTCCCGAGGCTCAGACCGCCGTCACAGACCGAGACCGGGGCCAACGAGAGCCCCCAGTTGGCCATCGCGACGAGGCCGACGAAGGCGATGAGCATCCCCGCGACGTTCAGCGCGAGCTTCACGCCGTCCGTGGCGCCCAAGGCCGCCGCCTCCATCACGTTCGTGGTCTCGACGGACACCGTGTCGGTGAGCTGCCCCGCGGTCACGGCCTCTTCAGTCTCGGGGAGGATGATCTTGGAGAAGGCCAAGGCCGCCGGAGCGGAGAGGATCGACGCGGTGACGAGGTGCCCGGCGATGCCGGGGATGTCTTTAAGGAAGCCGACGTAGGCCGCCATGACGCCGCCCGCGACGGTGGCGAAGCCGCCGGTCATCACCGCGTGCAGCTCCGAGCGGGTCATCTTGGCGATGAACGGCCGCACGACGAGGGGCGCCTCCGTCTGCCCGACGAAGACGTTCGCCGCCGCCGCGAGGCTCTCGGCGCCGGAGGTGCCCATGGTGCGCACCATCAGCCAGGCGATGCCGCGCACGAGCACCTGCATCACCCCGAGGTGGTAGAGGATGCTCATCAGGCTAGAGAAGAAGACGATGGTGGGCAAAATCCAGAACGCGAAGGTCTTCACCGGGGGGCTCACCTGGCCGATGAAGGTCTTCGTGGCGCCGTCGGCGAGCACGATCTGGTGGGCCTCGACGGACTGAAAGACGAAGGTGGCGCCGGCCTCGGAGAACGACAGGAGCTTCCGCACGCCGCCATCGATGGCGTCGAAGAAGAGCGCTTGGAGCGCCGGGGCGAGCACCAGGGCCCCGAAGACGAGCTGCAGGACGAGGCCCCAGATCACCGGACGCCAGCGGATGGCCTTGCGATCGACGGAGATGACCATCGCCAACAGCACCAAGGCGCCGATGCCAAAGAACGACACACCCCGCCACACCGGCGAGGTCTCCCCGGGCAAAAACCCGCCCGCCAACGCAGGGCGCGCGAGGCCCAGAATGAGCGCGCTGAGGAACATCGTGGCTCTCCTGCTCTGGGTCGTGCGGGTCGAAGACGGCGATTCAGCCGGGGCGCACCGTGAACGCGGCCTGGGCGTGGCGCCGGGCGGGCGCGAGGCCACGATCACCGGCGTGAACGAGGGTCACCAGCGGCTCACCGACCTCCACCCTCGCGCCGCGCTTCTTGTGAACGCGCAGACCGACGCCGAAGTGTACGTCATCGCTGGCCTTCACCCGACCGGCGCCCAGGACGAAGGCGGCGAGGCCGAGCTCCTCAGCGTCACAGCGGGTCACCTCTCCGGCGACCTCCGCGCGAATGACGGTCTCTTCGCAGCCGCCGCCTTTGAGCGGGGCGCCAAGATCGCCGCCTTGGGCCGCCACCATCCGCTCAAACACCGGGAGCGCGGCGCCGCTGCGCAAGACGGCGTCCGCACGCTCGGGATCACCCGAGAGCTGGCAGACCAAGGCGTGCAGGTCGTCGGGCCCCTCGCCGCGTAAGCAGCGGATGGACTCCTCGACCTCCAGAGCGTTGCCGACGGCCTCGCCCAAGGGCTGGCTCATGTCGGTGAGGTGCACATCGACGACGAGGCCCGCGCCGCGACCGACGGCGGCGAGGCTCTCCGCGAGCGCGCGGGCGTCCTCTTCAGACTTCATGAACGCGCCGCTGCCCACCTTCACGTCGAGCACGAGGCGCTCAATGCCTTCTGCGAGCTTCTTGGACAGGATCGACGCGGTGATGAGCGGCACCGAGGGCACCGTGCCCGTCTCGTCGCGCAAGGCGTAGATCACGCGGTCGGCGGGGGCGAGGCGGTCGGTCTGGCCGCAGATGAAGCAGCCGACGTCCTCAAGCTGGCGGCGCAGGGCGTCCGTCGGCAGGCGGGTGTTGTAGCCCTCGATGGCCTCCAGCTTGTCCAAGGTGCCGCCGGTGAGGCCGAGGCCGCGCCCGGAGATCATCGGCACCTTCATGCCCATGACCACCCACACCGGCGCGAGGATGAGCGAGACCTTGTCCCCTACCCCGCCTGTGGAGTGTTTGTCGATGATCGGGCCGGTGAGGCCGTCCCAGGTGAGCTTGTCGCCGGAGTCGGTCATGGCTTGGGTCAAGGCCACGGTCTCGTCCCGGGTCATGCCCCGGCAGCAGACGAAGGCGAGCCAGGCCGCGGCCTGGGCCCGGGTGATGCTGCCGTCGAGCACACCTTGGATGAAGGCCTGAATCTCGGCGGCGCTGTGCGCGCGGCCGAGGCGTTTGTCGTCGAGCAGGCGGTGAATCATCGGCTACATCACCTGCAAGAAGCTGGTCCCGGCGGCGGTGCGCTCGGGCAGCTCAAACCAGTGGGCGATGGTGGCGCCGATGTCCGCCATCGTGGCGCGGGTGCCGAGGTCGCGGCGCTGGGCGTCGCGGTGCCAAGCGAGGATCGGCACATACTCCCGGGTGTGATCGCTGCCCGGGAAGGTGGGGTCGCAGCCGTGGTCGGCGGTGAACAGGAGCAGATCGCGGCGGCCCATGCGGTCGAGCAATTGGGGGATTCGCCGGTCGAAGGCCTCCAGCGCCCGGGCGTAGCCCACCGGGTCGCGGCGGTGGCCATACTTCATGTCGAAGTCGACCAAGTTCGTGAAGATCAGGCCCTTGTGCTGCTTGTCGAGCTGGTCGAGGGTGACCCGCATCAGGCCGTCGTTGTCGTCGGCCTTCACGGCGTGGGTGAAGCCGCGGTCGCCGAAGATGGACTTCACCTTGCCGACAGACGTGGTGGGCTCTCCGGCGGCCTTGAGCAGGTCGATGACCGTCGGCGACGGCGGGCGCACGGCGAAGTCGCGGCGGTTGGCCGTGCGGGTGAAGCTTCCCGGCTGGCCGGTGAACGGCCGGGCGATGACCCGGGCGACGCCCCACTTGCTCACGATGCGGAAGGCGTCTTCACACCAGTCGTAGAGGTCCTCCAGAGGCACGACGTCCTCATGCGCCGCGATCTGAAAGACCGAGTCCGCCGAGGTGTAGATGATCGGCTCACCCGTCGCCAGGTGCTGCGCGCCGAGTCGCTCCAGGATCTCCGTGCCCGAGGCCTTCACGTTGCCCAAATAGCCCCGGCCGATGAGCGCCGAGAACGAGTCCATCACGAGGCGCGGGAAGCCGTCGGGGTACTCGGAGAACCGCTCGGTGACGGGCACACCGGCGATCTCCCAGTGACCGGCGATGGTGTCTTTGCCGTTCGAGGCGATGGCGGCGCGGCCGTAGGCGGCGGTGGGCGCGGCGACGACGGGCAAGCCCGAGGCCGGGTGGAGGTTGCCGAGGCCCATGGCCGTGAGGTTCGGGAGCTGGATGTCCTTCACCGTGGACAGGATGTGGCCCAGGGTGTCGGCGCCCGCGTCGCCCCAGTCTGCGGCGTCGGGCATCGCGCCGACGCCCAACGAGTCGAGCACGATCAGAGTGCAGCGCATCAGTAACCTCCTGAGCCGACCTTCCCCGACACGATGGCGACGGACGCGGAGGCGCCAATTCGTGTGGCGCCCGCCTGAATCATGGCCTGGGCGTCCGCTTGGGTGCGAACGCCGCCAGAGGCCTTCACGCCCATGTCGGGGCCGACGACGGCGCGCATGAGCTTGATGTCTTCCACCGTGGCGGCGCCGCCGCCGAAGCCCGTGGACGTCTTCACGAACGCCGCGCCCGCGGCCTTGGAGAGCGCGCAGGCGGCGATCTTCTCTTCGCGGTTGAGCAGGTGGGTCTCCAGGATGACCTTCACCGGGCGGCCTTGGGCGGCGCGCACGACGGCGGCGATGTCGCGCAGGACGAGGTCGTGGTCGCCGCTCTTGAGCGCGCCGATGTTCACGACCATGTCGATCTCCATCGCGCCGAGCTTCACGGCCTCGCGGGTCTCGGCGGCCTTGGCCTCGGTGATCGCCGCGCCCAAGGGGAAGCCGACGACGCAGATCGGCATCACGCGGGAGCCTTGGAGCAGGCTCACGGCGAGGGGGATCCAGGTGGTGTTGAGGCAGACCGAGGCGAAGTTGTGCGCACGCGCCTCATCGCAGAGCTTGACCACGTCGGCGCGGGTGGCGTCGGGCTTCAACAGCGTGTGGTCGATGCGGGCGGCGAGCTCAGCGCGGCCCGAGGGGGTCGAGCCGTCGCTGCCGAGGCGGGCGACGTTCTGGGAGAGCCAGGCGCGGAGGGTGGACTCGTCGTACCAAGCGCCGTGAACGGCGGCGGGCAGGGCCACAGGGCCCACACGCTCGGTGTTGATTCGGGCGCGCACACGCTCGGCGATGGTGTCGACCAAGGCGTCCAGCTCGTCAGGCTTCATGGACATGTTCAGTGGGATCCGTCGATCGGGCCGCGAAGGCGCAGGGGGCTCCACTATAGCGCGCCGCGCACCCCCCGTCAGCGCGATGTATAGTGGCGGGCTCCAGTCCGGGTGATGAACCATGCGTTCTGCGCGAATCCTGCTGCTCTCCTTTTTGCCACTCGCGCCCGCGCTCGCGGGCGGCGGCGACGACCAGCTCTCGTGGCGCTCCTCCCAAGACGCCGACGGCGGGCCCTATGGCTGGCCCAACCCGACGAACGCGGGCGCGACGGATC
>JBEAVX010000077.1:0-4159 GCA_041160755.1 Pseudomonadota bacterium | reverse complement strand
AGCCAACTCTCCCTGGATACTCCTCGCTACTTCCGACCACCTGCCTAGTAATGAGTACGCTTCTGAATAAGTAACCCCCGATTCAGTCCCCTCGCCGTCCGTGTCTCAGGGCTCTCCATCCTCCCCCAGCGGATCATCCTCCAGCCCACCCACCTCCACATCCTCCGAACCCCACCGGACCTCCCGCGACAGCACACTCTCCGGCGGCCCGTACAAGCGCGGCGGCAAGATCAGCCGCTCACCGCGCTGGAGCCTCGGCGAAGGCAACGGCGGCATCAGGCGGCGCACGGCGCGCTCATCAAGCTCCATCCGCAGCCAGGCGTAGCGGAAGAGGTCATCCGCGCGCTCCGCCTCCTCATTGAAGTCGGCGACGGCCTGGGACGCTCGCTGATCGAGGCGCACAACGCCGTGCTCCCGCAGATCAACGCTCACGTACGGGTGGAGATCCTCAAAGTCCACCACCTCCCCCTGGTGGACTGTCCACAGGCCGAGCACCGCGCCATACCACAGCGTGTGGTAAGCGAAGTGCCCATGCTCGTTGGCACACAGACGATCCAACGCCCGCAAGATCGGCCCCGGCGTCGTGTAGGTGTGAAGCTCGGCCCAGCGGGATCCGCCGGGCTGAACGCTGCACTCCAGCACATACGCGCTGGGCCAGCTCATACCGAGATCGAGCCCTTGCGGAAGTCGCTCTCGCCCACCTTCACGTTGATCAAGGCGGGTTTGCCGCTGTCCAAGGCGCGGTCGATCGCCGGGCGGATGTCCTCCGGGCGCTCGACGTACTCGCCATAGCCGCCCAAGGCCTCGACCATCTTGTCGTAGCGGGTGTAGTCCAGGGCCGTGGCCACGCTGCGCTCGTCGCCGAACATGTCGCGCTGGCCCCGGCGGATCTGCATCCAGGCGGCGTCGTTGCCCATCACGCCGATGAACGGGATCTTCTGCCGGGCGGCGGCCTCGTACTCCATGCCGTTGAGCCCGAAGCTGCCGTCGCCGTAGATGATGAACACGGGCTCGTCCGGGCGGGCGAGGCGCGCGGCCATGGCGTAGGACGGGCCGACGCCGAGGGTGCCCAAGGGGCCGGGGTCCATCCAGCGGCCCCCGGCGTGGGTGGCGACGAGCTTCGCCGCCGTGCCGACGATGTCGCCGCCGTCACAGACCACGGTGGCGGCCTTGGGGATGGCCTCGGAGAGCTCCTTCGCGAAGCGCAGCGGGTTCACGGGGCTCGCGTCGCTGTTCATCTCGGGCAGCATCTTGGCGAACGCGCGCTCCTCCATCTGGCGGCACTGGGCGACCCACTCCGAGCCCGACCGGCGCGGGGCGGCCTCGATGAGCTGGCGCATGACGAGGCCGGTGTCGCCGACGAGGCCGACCTGGGCGCCCCGGTTGTGGCCGATGACGTCAGGGTCGAGATCGACCTGGATGACCTTCGTGTCGGGGTTCACCTGCTGGCCGTAGCCGAGGCGGAAGTCCCACGGGGTGCCGAAGATCAAGACCACGTCGGCCATGGCGAGAGCCTTGGAGCGGCACTGGCGGAAGAAGTGGGGGTGCTCCGGCGGCAGGGCGCCACGGGCGCCGCCGTTGAGGAAGGTCGGCAGGTCAAAGCGGGTGACAAACTCATCGATGGTGTCGCGGTACGGTGACCACCACCACTGCGAGCCGACGATGGCGATGGGGCGCTCGGCCTGGGCGAGCAGGTCGGCGGCGCGCTGAAGGTAGGTCGGATCGCCGCCCGCGACGGCTTCAGTGCGGTAGGCGTCGGGCCAGTTGAGACCCGTCGGGTCCTCCATGCCCATCAGCACGTCCAGCGGCAGCTCCAAGAACACCGGGCCGGGCACGCCGGTCGTGGCTTTGCGGAAGGCCATGGCGAGGTAATCGGGGATGCGGCGGGTCTCGGGCACGGTGGCCGACCACTTGGTGATCGAGCGCATCAGGCGGACGTGGTCCATCTCTTGGAGGCTGCCCATCTCGCGGGCGAAGGACGGGCCTTGGCCGCCCAAGAGGATCATCGGCGCGCCGCCGCGCTGGGCGTTGGCGACGGCGGTGACCGCGTCGGTGACGCCGGGCCCGGCGGTGACGGCGGCCACGCCGGGGCGACCCGTGGCGCGGGCCCAGCCTTCGGCGGCGTGGCCGGCGGCCTGCTCGTGGCGGAAGTCGACCACGCGGATGCCCTCGTCGAGACAGCCATCGTAGATGTTCTGGATGTGGCCGCCGCAGAGGGTGAAGAGGTGGCTCACCCCCTCTTTGGCGAGGGCGCGGGCGACGAGCTGACCACCGTGGAGCATGTTGGGCCTCGGATCGTTGACGGGCGATCAGGGTAGCACCCTCGCGCGGGGTCGTGTAGGCTGGGCGAATGCTCACCCCACCCCGCGCCGCGCTGCTCAGCCGCCGAAGGGCGCTCACCTTGGGCCTCTTCGCCGGGATCGCGGTGAGCGTCTACGCCACGATCCATCTGGAGCCCCCGGCGCCGGGGATGAAGGTGCTCGGCGCGTCGGAGCGCGCGCTCTTGGACGCCGTCGGCGACACGCTCTTCCCCGAGGGCGCCTTGGGCCCGGCGTGGTCTAAGCTCGGGCTCAGCGACGAGGTGGATCGGCTGCTCAGCGGCGGGCTCAGCGCGAAGATGGCGACGCCGTTTCGGGGGCTGTTGCGGGCCTTGGGCATGGGCGTGGCGCTCAGCCAAGGCGCGCGGTTCGTGAGCTTGGCCCCGGCGGAGCGCCTGGAGCTGCTCACGGCCTTCGGTGAGGTGGGCCCCTTGCCCAAACGCCTCGCCCACGACGCGCTCAAGTCCGTGATGGCCATGGCCTACTTCGGGCACCCCGACGTGCAGCGCCGCTTGGGCTACCACTCCTTCTGCCACGATCTCCCCCGTGAGGGCGCCTGATGCGCGGCTTTCGCCCCGGCAAACACAGCTTTGAGGACTACGACGGCGCCTTGAGCCTTGAGGTAGACGTCGCCGTGCTCGGCGCCGGGGCCGGCGGCGCGGCGGCGGCCTTCGCGCTCGCCGAGGCCGGGCACACCGTCGCGGTCATCGAGGAGGGCCGCCACTGGCGCCCGGCCCAGTTTCAGCGCTCCAACCCCTGGGCGCTGAGAAACCTCTACCAAGACCAAGGCGCCCGGGCGGCGATGGGCACGGGCGGCTTTCTGCCGGTGAACGGCGGCAAAGGGGTGGGCGGCTCGACGCTCATCAACTCGGCGATCTCGTTCAAGACCCCGGCGTCGGTGCTCAAGGGCTGGCGAGAGAGCAGCGGCTTCAACCCCAAGGGCGACTTTGAGGCGCTCTTGGACGAGGTCTGGAGCACCGTCGGCGTGATCGTGAACCCCGAGCCGATTCAGGGGCGCAACAACACGATCTTTAAGCAGGGTGCCGAGGCCCTCGGCCTCAAGGGTGGCTGGTTGGAGCGCGGCGCGCCGGGCTGCACGGGCTGCGGCGCCTGCCAGATCGGCTGCCCCTCCGGCGGCAAAAACTCCGTGGACCGCACCTTTCTGGCCAAGGCGCTGAAGACGAACCGGGTGGGCGTGTACGCCGACTGCCGCGTCGAAGATCTGCCCCACGACGGCGCGAGGGTCGCCTCGGCCACGGGGCGGCTCATGGAGCCCAGCCAGCAGGCCCCGGCGGGGGGCTTTGAGGTAAAGGCCAAGCGGTTTGTGCTCAGCGGCGGGCCCATCGGCAGCCCGCGCCTCTTGATGCGCGCCGGGCTCGCGCCGAACCCCCACGTCGGGCAACACCTGCACTTTCACCCCGCCGCCGGGGTGTTCGGCGTCTTTGACGAGGAGATCCTCCACTGGAAGGGCGTCTCCCAGGGCTACTACGTCGACGCCTGGGACGAGGGTTACCTCTTGGAGACGAGCACGGTGACCCCAGACCTGCACTACGTCGGCCTGGGCCTGCCCTTTGGGCCTGAGCTGAACGCGGTGATGGCGGACTTACGCAAGACGGCCTCAGCCGGGGCGATGGTTCACGACGAGGACACCGTCGGCGTGGTGAACGCCCAGAGCATCTCCTTGGAGTTCGGCGACGGCGACCGCCGGAGGATGCTCGCGGGGCTGCGGCGCTGCGCGGAGGTCTACTTCGCCGCCGGGGCGCGCTACGTCGTCTCCTCCGTCGCCGGGGCTGGGGTGATGCGGGACATGGCCCAGGTCAACGCGCAGCTCCACGAGGCGG
>JBEAVX010000058.1:0-5012 GCA_041160755.1 Pseudomonadota bacterium | reverse complement strand
GCGCTCCTCAGCCCCATCGAGCGGGATCCAGCCGCGATCGACGAGGAGCTCTGAAGGCGCTCCCGGCGGCGCGTCGGCCACCGTCACCCGCTGGATGAGGTGGTAACCGGGCTCACCGCCGACATAACGCCCGGCGAGCAAGGCGTAGGGCTCGGCCTGGGCGACCCCGCGGATCTGAAGCTGGCGAAAGTTCGCCTGATCACCGGGGCGCCCGAGCAGCTCCGGCCCGGCCGGGGGCAAGGACTGACGCTCCTTGAGCTCGGCGACGAGGGCGTTGGTCTCGTCGTTGCGGCGAAGCTGCCAGAGTCCCAGCCGGGCGAGGTTGACGACGCCGAAGAGGATGAGCAGCCCGGTGAGGACGGTCTTGAGGCGCATGGGGCTCCGAGAGCCTCTCCTCTAAACGACCTCCACCGCTGGGGCCACCGCCTCGGCGAACTCCACGAGCGCGTCCGGGGAGGGCGGCCGAAGCGCGGCGTCGAGGGCGGATTTGAGCTGGTGCGGCGTTTTGACGCCGACGATCACCACGCTCACGCCGGGCTGCGACGCCACCCAGCCGAGGCTCATCGCCGCGACGCTTACGCCGGGCGGCCGGGGCGCCCGCGCCAACATCTGGTTCACCTGGTCGCGTCGAGAGGGCTCAAACCCGAGTCGTGAAGCGCGTTTGTCGTCGGGGGCTAAGGTGCGTGTTGAGGTGAGCGCCCCGGTCAGGAGCCCGCTCGCCAAGGGGGAGTAGGCCAAAAAACCGACGCCGTTGGCCACACACCAGGGCAAGAGCGCCTGGGTCGCGCGGCGGTCGAGGAGGTTGAGGGGGGCCTGAACGCTCTTGAGGCGGTCGCCGACGAGGGCCTTCGCCAAGGCCGCCTCCGCGACGCCGACATTACACAGGCCGATCCCGCCGATCTTGCCCGCGTCGATCAGCCTGGAGAGCGCGTCGAGGGTGTCGGCGAGGGGCACGTTGGGGTCGGGTTTGTGGGTCTGCAGGAGGGGAATGTGATCCGTTCGCAGGCGCCGCAGGCTCCGCTCACAGTCACGTTGAACGGCCCGGGGGCTGAGGTCAACCTTCACCTGAGGGTCTCGCCCGCCGAGCTCGGACTCCACCAGCTCCTCGCCCAGGCCCTCCTCCCAGGTGAGCCCACACTTGGTCGCGACGGTGACCCCACGCGCCGCCTCACCGAGCTCACCGATGAGCCGCTCGGCGCGACCAAAACCGTACAGCGGCGCGGTGTCGAGGCCGGTGACGCCGTGTTCGATCGCCGCCCGCAGCGTGGCCCGCGCGTCGTCGTCCCGTGGCGCGCCCCAAAACCAGCCGCCAAACGCCCAGGTGCCCAACCACAGCGTCGCGGCGCCGCTCACTGGAGCTGGGGCCCCAAGACGGTCTGCACCGAGCCGCGCAAGGCCGCCTCACGGCGCGCCTGCTGGGCCTTCCAGCGGGTGGTCTCCTCGGCCGTCGCGGTGACCTCGGGCAAGTCCCACACCACGGCGTTGGCGCTGTCCACCATCGGCGGGCCCAAGAGGGAGGTGAGGGCGGCCCGGGGGGCGTCAGGGATGCGGCCTTCGGCGCCCACACCGAGCACCTGCACCCGCCGGAACCCCTTGTCGTACAAGAGCCAGAGGTCTTCGCGGTGATCGCCGGTCAAGGGCGTGATCGGCTGGCTGGCGATGGCGGTCAGCTCCTTCACCAAGGGCAAGGCCGTGACGAAGGTGCGGCCCGACTGCGCGAAGTACTCCAGGCGCTCCAGCGGCACGGCCTGAATGGGCTGACCGTGGGTCATTTGTGCCGAGAGCGCGGCCCAACGAGACTCTTTGTCGGGGCGGAAGATGATCGAGAGATCCGCCGTGGGCGCCGTCGGGCCCTCGGAGAGCGCGGCGAGCCCCGGGAACGCCGTCGGGGCGAAGCGCTGCATCGGCCACGGCGTGAGCTGGTTGACCTGCACGTCGAGCCCGGCCAACACCGCGAGGCCCAAGGCGAGGCGCGGTGATCCGGCCCGAGCGACCAAGGCGGCGCAGACCGCCAGCGCGGTGATGGTGATGGCGAGGGCGCGCACCGGGAAGTTCAGCGGCTCAGCGACATAGCCAAGGGCGCGGTTCAAGAAGAAGAACGGCAGGCGCACCCGGCTGCCCCCGGCGAGCTCGACGACCTCGGTGTTCACCACGAGGTAGCTGCCCATGGCCAACAGCGCGCCCAAGAGCGCGAGCACCACCCACAGCCCCGCCTGACGCGGCGCGCGCCACAGGGCCAAGAGGCCCAAGGCCAAGGCCGGGAAGCCCAGGTAACGACCGCCGCCGTAGCCCATTCGCTCAGGGCTCGCGGTCTCCCGCTCGCCGCGACGGGGGGTCACCAGATCCAGCGGATCGAGCCGCGCGGAGCTGGGGTCGGTCACGGGCTGGCCGTGCTCTTGGGTGATGTAGGCCATGAGCCCCACCGACGGCCGCTCGTCTTCGCCATACGACGACGAGAAGGTGCGCATCACCGGCAGCACCAAGGCGAGGCCGAGCCCAGCGGCGACGGCGTACCGCAGGAGCACCCCGGGCAGGCTCCCGCGCAGGGGCAAGGTGAGCAGGGAGAGGACGGCGACGCTAAAGCCCAAGAAGAAGCCGTGATAGAAGCACGACAAGGCCGAGAGGCCGAGGCTCAGGCCGAGCAGGACCGCGCTCTTGAGGCTCTGGGACTCCTTGTGGTTCAGCCAGGCCAAGAGCCCGAGGGGGAGCCACCACAGATGCTGCAGCTCGCCGACGCCGACGTGCAGCGTGAACAGGGCCACGGCGCTGGTCTGCATCAGCACCCCGGCGGCGAGGCCCCCCAGCGGCTCCCCGGACACCCGTCGGCCCAAGAGCGCGCCGCAGACGCCGATGAGCGTGAGGTTCGCCAAGGCCGCGAGGTTGGAGACGGTCACGACCGAGAGCGGCGCGAGCAGCACGACGAGCAGGCCGTTGAGGGGCTCGATGGGGTAGAGCGCCATGCCCTCGGGGTAGTTCACGAGCTGGGTCTGAAACGGGATGGCGCCTTTGTCCAGCGCCTCCGCGCGGATCCACCACAAG
Organism: Pseudomonadota bacterium; assembly: GCA_041160755.1. Taxonomy (GTDB): domain Bacteria; phylum Myxococcota_A; class UBA796; order UBA796; family CAJQPC01; genus JADKFE01. The sequence continues at coordinate 1,973 of JBEAVX010000058.1, read as the reverse complement.
GTCCAGAGGTGCTTGAGGCCGTCGCCGTGGGGAGAGCCGATGGACTCCGCGCTCAAGGTGAGCACGAGCGGCCAGGTCAGCGCCACGGAGAGGAGCGCCGAGACCAGGGTCACCAGGAGGCTGTACGGGGTTCGCGCCGTCCAGGCGACGAGCGAGGTCATGGGATAAAGTTTACCAGAGCGTGACGAGCGTGTCGTCGAGGTGAGCGGTGTCAGACCCGAGAGCGTGGTGTGTACGACGGGCAGAGGTGGACGCTTTGCTCCCGCTGCGGGCCTCGGTGTTGCGGCCTGGGCAGCCGATGGACGCGGCGCGTTGGCCCGGGGACGCCGAGGCGGCGCACTACGTCGCTGAGGCGCGCGAGGGCGGAGAGATCGTCGGCGTGGCGAGCGTTTTTGTCGCGCCCCTCGGCGCGGACGGCCCCACGGGGCAGCTTCGAGGCATGGCCGTCGCCCCAGCGGCGCGCAGCGCCGGGGTCGGCCTCGCGCTCTTGCGCGCCGTCGAGGCCGCGCACCCCGAGGGCCTGTGGTGCAACGCCCGGGTCAGCGCGCTCGGATTCTACGAAGGCGCGGGCTGGCGGGTCATCTCCGAGGCGTTTGACATCCCCGGCGTCGGGCCCCACGTCAAGATGCGCTGGGACCCGAGCTGACGCGCCGGCTTAGCTGGCGCCGAAGACCTCTTGCAGCGCCTCGACGATGGGGTGGGTGAGCCCGCTCCAGGCCGCGCTGTCGTCCTTCGTCACGGTGACGAAGTTGTTCACCGCGAAGACCGAGCGCACGCCGGGGATCTTGAAGACGCGCCGGGCGAGGGGATGATCGTCGCTCGCGCTCGTGAGGTTCAGCGCCTTGGGGCCGATCTTCACGCTCAAGGTGAACTTCATGGCGTTCGGGTTGGGCGTGTCCTCGAAGCTCACCTCGATGGCCTCACGACCGCCGTGATCGTGGCTGTGGCCATGATCGTGGCTGTGGCCGTGGTCGTGCTCCGGCTCAGGAGGCGGCGGCGCGTGGTCGTGGCTGTGGCCATGATCATGGCTGTGGCTGTGCCCGTGGTTGTGCCCGCCGCCGTCGTCGTCGTCGGCCTGGACCGGACGCACATAGGGTCGAGGGGTGGCCGCGCGGGCGGGGGCTTTGGGCTCGGCCTTGCCACGACCCGTGGCCTTGCCGATGAGCTTCTTGATCAGATCCCGAATCATGCTGGGCTCCTTGGGCGCTCTCGCCTCAGCCGATGTGCTTCTTCACGAGCTCAGCGAGGCGGGGCATCGCCGCGACGGTGTGCGTCACGCCTTGGGGGCGTAAGGTCTCGTACGCCTTCTGGACCGAGCGATGGTCGGCGTTGCGCGCCCGGGCGTCGGTGATCGACAGGAGCGCGTTGGCGATCTCCTCGCCGTTCTTCACGAAGTAGGCCTTCAGATCGGTCTGGCCGCTGGCCTTAAACCGATCGTAGAAGGGGTCGATCTGCTTGGCGAAGTCGGGCATGAGGTTGTCCAAGGCGCGGCCGACGAAGCCGGGCTTGATGCCCTGCACAGCCTTAAACGCGCCCTTCACGGCGAGGCCCGTGAGCCCCGACTTGTCGGCCACCTCGGCCTCGACCACCTTCACGCCGTCGTCCACGATCGCCCGACGGCGCGTGGTGTCCTGCATTGCGTCGCTGAGAGCACCCATCCGAGCCTCCTGCTCATGTCGTTAGAAGACGATCTCTTTGCCGCCACCGCCGCCGCCGGAGCCGCCGCCATCACACTTGGGGATGAAGGCCTTGCCGCCGACCTCATTGAACCACCACGCGACGTACTGCTGACCGACGCAGGACCACTGGCCCTTCTGGCGCAGGGCGCGCTCGAAGCACTCGTAGCTCTTGTTGAAGTCGCGGTCGTTCTGGGCCTTGGCGATGTCGGTGCCGGGCACCTTCTCGGGCGGCTCTTTGGTGATGTAGCTCTTCATGAAGAACGGCACGGCCTCACAGAGCGCGTCCGCGGCCTT
>JBEAVX010000022.1:0-8683 GCA_041160755.1 Pseudomonadota bacterium | reverse complement strand
GCATCAAGGCACGCAGCGCTCAAAGTTCTTCACGCAGCGCAGGTTCGCCGACTGCCCGGCCTCGACCGTCACCTTGCCCGCGATGGTGGGGTCGCCGCCCCAGGTGGCCATGATCTTGTAGCGGCCGACGGGCACCTCACCGACGCTGAAGCGCTGTCCGTTGGACTCGGCGATGAGCCAGACCTCGTTGGCCTGGTTCTCGTAGACCGAGACCCGGCCATAGGCCGTGGCGGTCGGCGTCGGCGTCGCCGTGGGGGCGTCCGTCGCCTTCTCGTTGCCTCGGCCGCCGGACTTGCCGCCGGACTTGCCGCCGGACTTGCCGCCCGACTTGCCGCCGCGGTCCTTCGGCGCCTCGACGGGCGCCTCGACGGGCGCCTCGACGGGCGCCTCCGCCGGCGCCTCCGTCGCCGAAGGCTCGACGATCGGCGGCGTGACGGGCATCTCGACGGGCGGCGCGGGGGGCACCAGGTCCGCCGCCGGGGGGCTCACCTCGGGCGTGGGGCGCAGGATCAACACCCAGACCACCGCCGCGAGGCCCACGACGAACATGAACGCGCTGACCCCAAAGAAGAGCCGCTGGGCGAGGGGCTGGGCGCGCTCCTCAAAGGAGGTGAGGCCCGTGCCGTCCTGGACGAGCTCGCCGGGCAGGCGCCGCAGGCTCTCCCCGCCGCCGGGCACGATGGTGTGCTCTCGGCCGCCGCTCACCATGTGCTCCATGGTGTGCCCGGCGTTGCCCAGGGCGCTCTTGGTCGAGCGGGGCGGCGTGGTGAGCTGGGTGGCCACCTTGGCCAAGGCTGGCGTCGCCGGGGGATCTTCAGGCAGCCGGGGGATGAGCGCGCGTAAGGTCTCGGCGAACTCGGCGGCGGTGGGGAAGCGGTCCTCGGGGCGGTACCGTGTGGCGTGGCGCACGACGTCGCGGAGCTGGGGCTCTAGGCTCCCGAGCAGCTCATCGTCCATGTCCGCCGCGAACAGGTCTGAAGGCAGCTCGTTCGTGAGCAGGGTGAACAGGGTGGCGCCGACGGCGTAGATGTCGGCCCGGCCATCGACGGACTTGGCGCTCGTCTTCTGCTCGGGCGCCATGAACCCCCAGGTGCCCATGATCGAGCCGGTGCGGGTCAAGGAGCGGTCCTCGCCCATGAAGCGGGCGATGCCGAAGTCGGTGACCATCGGCTGGTTCTTCTCGCTCACGAGGATGTTCTGGGGCTTGATGTCGCGGTGGACCACCCCGGCCTCGTGGGCGGCTTGGAGGGCCTCCAGGATCCCGACGCAGGTGCGGGCGGCGAGGCGCGGCGGCATGGCGCCGTGGCGATCGAGCCAGTCGCGCAGGCTGCCGCCGGGCACCAGCTCCAAGACGATGAACGAGCGCTCGCCGTCGCTCACCACGTCGTGAACGGCGACGATGTTCGGGTGGTGCAGCCGGGCCATCGCCCGGGCCTCGTTCAAGAAACGCTCAACGATGTTGCCGCTGTGCGTGAGGTTCGGCGAGAGCAGCTTCACGGCGCGGTGAACCTGCAGCCGGGTGTCCCAAGCCCGATACACCGTCGCCATCCCGCCCTCGCCGAGGGTGAGGTCAAGGGTGTACCGCCCCTCAGAGAGGCTCTGGACTTGAGGTGCTCTCAACGGAACTCCGGGGTGCCAACGGAGAGGGTAGACCGCCGACCCCTCGCAGTCAACGACCAGAGAGGGCTCATCAGAATCCAGATCACCCGCCGCGCTCCGGCTCACCCCAATCGACGATCGTCCAGCCCTTCCGCGCGGCGAGGCGGCGCAAGCGAGGATCGGGGTTGACGGCGACGGGTCGCCCGACGACCTCCAGGACCGGGGCGTCGGTGACGGAGTCGGTGTAGAACGCGCAGTCGCGGAGCTGGACCCGGAGGGACTCCGCGAGGGCCTGGGCGTGGTGCAGCTTGCCCTCTCCAAAACAGAGCGCGCCGTCGGGGCGCCCGGTGAAGCGGCCCTCGGCGTCGACCTCAAACCGGCTGCACAGCAAGGAGTGGAAGCCCAGGGCCTCGCCCACCCGCTCGGCCATGTACAGCGACGACGTGGTGAGCAGGGCCAGGGTGTGCCCTTGGGCGCGGTGCTCGTTTAGCGCGGCCAAGGCGCCGGGGCGGTAGAGGCCGCGCACCTCGGCGTCGTAGAAGGCCCCGGTGCGCTCGCGGAGATCGGCCTCGGGCTGGCCCTCTAAGGTGCGGATGGCGTCGAGCACCGCGCCGTCGAGGCCCGAGCGCCCGAGGTGGTAACGGGTGAGCCACACAAGGGCCCGCGCCGCCGCGCCGAGGCTGATCCGGCCCTCCCGAAGCTGCGCACGAACCCACATCGAGCCGGAGTTTCGGCTGATCAGGGTGCGGTCGAGGTCGAAGAAGGCCACGGACACGGCTCCACACTAGCCTGTTCGTGGTTAAGCTGCCCGCCTGCTCGGAGAAGATGACGGAATGGCGACCGCGCTGACGGCCGGAGCTCTACACCCCGAGGGCGTGCTCACCTGGGCGCTCGACACCTACGGCGACCGCCTCGCGTTCACCACGGGGCTGGGCGCCGGGGGGCTCTGCGTGCTGCACCTCGCCCGCCGCCTCGCCGGGCGCCTGCGGTGCGTGTTCTTGGACACCGGCTTTCATTTCGCCGAGACCTTGCAGTACGCCCAAGACGTCGCCGCGTTTCTGGACATCGAGCTCATCCTGCAAGAGCCCGAGCCCTTCGGCCCGACCTGGCGTGAGGACCGCGAGGCCTGCTGCGATCACCGCAAGGTCGCGCCCTTGGCGAAGGCGCTTGAGGGCTACGACGCCTGGGTGAACGCCCGCCGAGGGGATCAAGGCGGGCTGCGCGTCGGCATGCCCCTCATCGAGCGCGACGAGGTCGGCTTCGTGAAGGTGAACCCCCTGGCCCACACGCCCCGGGCCTGGGTAGACGACTACATGACCGCCCACCGCATCCCGATCCATCCGCTGTTGAGCCAAGGCTACGGATCCATCGGCTGTGAGCCCTGCACCCGCAAGCTCAAGGCGGGCGAAGGCGAGCGCGACGGGCGCCTGTTCGCCGGCGGCAAGACCGAGTGCGGCATCCACACCCGGTTGCAGGTCAAGCGCTGAGGCGCGGCGCGCCCAGGGCGACGCCGCTCAGGACAAGAACACCAGCTCATGGGGCGGCACGAGCAGGCGCAGGGTGTCGCCCTGAACGGTGAGCACCTCGGAGAGCCGCACAAAGTCTTTGGTGCGGGCGTTGTAGAGGTAGGGGTCGCCGGACTCGAAGATCTTGTCGACGGGCAGACGATCCAGCGCCGCCGGGGAGACGTCGCCGCCCGCGGCCCAGGTCTTGAGCGCCTCCATGCGCCAGGTGCGCAGGAGCTTCCGGAAGAGGTAGGGCCACAAGACGGCGCTGTCGTTGAGCGCGCTCACCGTGGGCAGGCTCACGCCGCTCTCGCTCACGTCGGCGGCCTGCACGCCCCGGTTGTAGCGCACGGCGCTGCGGGCGAAGATGCTCAGGCGGTTCCGGAGGGCGTTTGAGAGCGTGAAGAAGTAGTAGGGGTAGGCGTGGCCCTGGTTGAGCATCTCGCTGTTGACGCTGTCCTTGATGAGGTCGGTGAGCGCGTCTTCGCTCATCGTCGCGCCCTCCTCCAGGGTGGAGCTGCCGGGGAAGACCCAGCCCAGCACGCGGCCGTTGCGGTCGCTGGTGTCGCTCACGACGACGACCTCGACGCCTTCGGTGAACTTCTCGGTCACCACCCGCTCACCGACGGTCACCCGGCGCAGGTAGCCCCACGCGTGCCAGTCGGCGTCGGTGACGGTGACGCCGAGCATGCCCAAGAGCGCGTGGGCGGCGCCTCGGGCCAAGGCCGTGGGCTGGTGGTGGTTCCCGGCGCTGGGCTTGGGGGCCGTCGTGTTCACCGAGGCGACGTTCACGGTCACCGCGGGCTGGTAGTGGGTCTCCAGCGCGTCGATGCCCTGAAGGCGCACGCTGACCGAGCCGTTGGCGTCGGCGGCGAAGCTCACCTTGCCCGGCGTGCCCTCGTCGTCGGGCAAGGCGGCCAGGGCGGCGGGGTCGTGGGGCTTGAAGCTGATCGTGTCGCCATCGGGCTTGAGGCCTACGGCGTAGAGCTGGCCACGAAACACACGAAAGGGGAGAGACATGGGCGCTCCTGAGCGAGAGAGGGTCGGCGTGCGTTCGGCGTACCTTCGCCCGAACGTGAGAGAGATTGCGGTCCTTCCGACCGAGGGCGCCGGCAAGGATCACACCGGCCGAGCTGAAATTTCTCCAGATCGTTTGCCCGTGGGGGAGGCGTGAGGCTATCAGCGCCCCATGTGCGCCGCCCCGCTCCACACCCTCGACCAGCTCGCCGTGCTGGAGTCCGTCGCGCGTTTGGGATCCTTCGCCGCCGCCGCCCGTGAGCTGCACCGGGTGCCTTCAGCGGTGAGCTACACCGCCCGGGCCTTGGAGGAGCAGCTCGGCCTCACGCTCTTTGATCGCGCCGGGCACAGCGTCACCTTGACCCCCGCCGGGCGCAGCGTGCTCGACGAGGCCCGGGCCGCGCTCAACCGCGCGCGGCGTCTGGAGCAGCTCGCGGCCTCGCTCCGAGAGGGCTGGGAGCCCGAGCTTCAGGTGGTCATCGAGGGCGTCTACCCGATGAAGCTCATCACGGCGGTGCTGCGGGCCTTCGGCGAGCGTCAGGTGCCGACGAAGGTGCGCGTAGACGTGGAGTACCAAGACGGCGTGCCCGAGCGGTTTGAGGCCGATCACGCCGACATCATGGTGCTCTTGGACTGGCCGGGCGACGATCGCCTGGCCGCCACGCCGCTGCCGCCTCTGGGCATGGTGCTCGTCGCCGCGCCGGATCACCCCTTGGGCAGAGCCCGGGGGGTCGAGCGGCGGGCGCTGTTGGAGCACACCGATCTGGTCGTGCGGGACTCCTCCGCCCAGTACACCCGCGCCCCACGCAAGCCCTACATGGGCAGCCAGCACGTCATCTACCTCAGCGACTTCTACTCCAAACGCCTCGCGCTCCTGGGCGGCGTCGGCTTCGGGTGGTTGCCCGAGCATCTTGTGGAGGACGACCTCCGCGACGGCGCCCTGGTCGCCATCGACTTCATCGAGGGCAACCGCTGGACCTACCACCCCTCGCTCATCACCCGCCGCGACAACCCCCCGGGCCGGGCGGGGAGCCTGTTCGTGGAGCTCCTGTTAAACATCGTTCATCTAAAATCTTGATGAACATCCTCAAAACGTTCCGCTTTCATTGATGAAGATCGGGCGGTACCGTAGGCTCATCCACTCCAGGAGAGCCCCATGCGCGTCCACCTGCTCCTCCCCGCCCTCTTGATCACCGCCCCGGGCTGCGTCAACGACTTCGGCCTGGAGGCCATCGAGCCCAAGGTTGAGGGCGGCCTGAACGACACGGCGCCGCCGGACGAGGAGGAGCCCGTCGAGGAGGAGGAGCCCGTCGAGGAGGAGGATCCCGCCCCGGTGGACGACTGCGAGCGCACCAGCGACCTCATCTACGTCATCGCCCAAGACGACGCCTCGCTGCACCTCTTTGACCCGACGACCCTGAGCTTCACCCGCCTGGGCGAGCTCAACTGCGACGCCTGGAGCCAGCCGGAGTCGATGTCCGTCGCCCGGGATGGCGTGGCGTATGTGCGCTACAGCGACGAGGCCGTCTACGCCGTCGATGTCGAGACCTTGGCCTGCTCGGCGACCTCCTACAACGACAAGGCCACGTCCTTCGGCGCGTTCGGCATGGGCCACGCCACGGACAGCGCCGAGACCTGGCGGGATCAGCTCTACGTCGCGAACAGCCGCCAGCTCGCCCGGGTAGACACCACCACCTGGAAGCTCACCGTCTTGGGCACGATGAAGAGCCAAGCCGAGCTCTCCGGCGACGCCGAGGGCCAGCTCTGGGGCCTCTTGCCCCTGGAGAGCCCCGCGCAGCTCGTTCAGCTCGACAAGTCCAGCGGCGCGGTCTTGAGCACCACCAAGCTCCCCGGCTTCCCCGACGCCAGCGAGATCGACACCTTCGCCTTCGCGGCCTGGGGCGGTGAGCACTTCTTGTTTGTGCGGGTGTTCGGCATGGGCAGCACCACCGACGTCTACCGCGTCGACGCCAGCGGCAAGCTCAGCCTCGCGATGGAAGACATCGGCTTCGAGATCGTCGGCGCTGGCGTCTCCACCTGCGCGCCGACGGAGTAGGGCGGCGGCCTCACCCTTCTTGGCCGGGCAGCGGCGGCCAGCCCTCGTCGTCGATGGGCTCGGCGAGGGTCTCCTCCAGGGCGCCGTTGGCCCGGACCCAGGCGAGATCGCCGTGGCGGCGCAGGGCCGCGCGCAGCCGGGCGACGAGGGGTTGGGCGAACACGATCCGGTCGGGCTCGATCTGCCGGCCGACGTACAGCGACTCCGAAGGATCCTGGAGGAGCCGCAGGACGGCGTCGGAGCAGGTGGCGAACACGGCGCGGGTGTTGGCGCGGCGCAGCTCCCAGGCCAGGGCGCCGATGACCTCGTCAGGGAAGCTCAGCTCGGGCTCGCCGAACACCAACAGCGCGCCAGGGCTCTGGTACAAGAACGCCCAGCTCAAGACCGCCAGCCACTCCCGCTGGAGCTCGGGCAGCCGCTCCGCGCGCACCGGCGCGGGCGCGTCGGCGAAGTGAAGCTCCATCGCCCGCTCCCCACCGCCGGGCGGCGTGAAGGTGTGGAGGTTGCCCAAGCTCGGCCCCAAGACGAGCCGCGCGAGGCCGAGCCCCCGCTGCCAACGCTCGGGGTCGCCCTCTTTGAGGCTCTGCCAGCGTCGGGCGCTCTGGTCGTGCTCCTCTGGGGAGCCCTCGGCGTGGGGCCCCTCCCGCGCCGCGTCGCCCTTGGGCTCGAAGCGCACACAGAAGAGCTTGCTCATCGCCGCCGCCGCCCGGCGCAGCACGGGGTTCGCCCCGGGGTGGGGGTCGGCGTGCAGCACGAGCTGATCGCGGCGCACGTTGAACTGGGTGTTGTTCTTGGCCTTGCGCTGGCGACGCCAGGCGGGCTGCCCGGCCATCACGTCGGCGCCCGGCGAACGAAAGCCGCCGACGTCGGGCATCCGGATCAGGTCGAAGCGGTTCGGGTCATCTTTGTCGGGCTCCACCGTGGCCAAGCTCTCGCCGACCACCACCGCCTTGCTTCGTCCAGCCCAAACACCACGGCGTAACGAAGGGTCGGCAGCTTGAGCTTGCTGTCGACGATCATGGCCTGGAGGAGGATCTTGTCGTTCTCGCGGCGCTGCAGCGCGTGGTGGAGGAGCAGGTCGGTCGCGACGGCGTAGAACTCCTCCGACGAGCGCCCGGCGGCGCCCAAGAGCGCGAACGCCTCGACGATGGTGGTCTTGCCCGAGCCCGTCGGCCCTGTGACCACGGTGAGGGGCTCGTCAATGGCCAAGGTGAGCAAGAGCCGTCGGATGCCACGTACACCGATGATCTCGATCTGGGTGACGAAGTCCATCGTTTTGGGGGCCTCACGGGTGCCTAGTGCTATCACACGCGGCCCGTCGCCTGGGCGGCCTTGGCGCGCGGTGGACTTCACGCCCACCCCACTTCCCGACTGGCCACGCGCAGAGCTACACTGCGCGGCATGAATTGGACCCCTTTGATCGCGGATCGTTACCAGCCCCTCACCCTCGCCGGTCGCGGCGCCTTCGGGGAGGTCTGGCGCGGCGTTGACACCGCGACCGGGGAGATCGTCGCGCTCAAGCGGACGCGCCTCACCCACCGCGATCAGCTCGACGGCCGCCGCCGCGAGGTCGCCATCATGCGGGCCCTGCGCCTGCCGGGCGTGGTGCGCCTGCGAGATGTCGTGCGGGACGGTCGTTACGAGGTCTTGGTCATGGACTGGGTCGAGGGCGCGCCGTTTCCCGGCGAGCCGGGGCCGATGGACTGGGCGCGGCTGCGGCCGCTCGTCTTGTCGCTCTCGGAGACCCTACGCGGCATCCACGCCCTGCGTCTGCGCCACAACGATCTGAAGCCCGACAACGTGCTCGTGGACCTGGCGACCGGGCGCGTCACCGTGCTCGACTTCAACCTCGCCGCCGAGAAGGCCACCGACGGCGGCGGCGGGAACCTGCGCACGATGGCGCCCGAGGTGATCCGCCAGGCCGTCTCGACCGAGGCCTCCGATCTGTACTCCTTGGGCATGGTCATCGCCTTTGGCCTGCTCGGTGACTGGCCGTCCGACAAACACTACGAGGCGGCGCTGTCCGGCACGCTCACCGATCCGCTGATCCTCGACGGGGTCGATCCCGAGGGCGCGGCTTGGGTGGAGGCGCTCACCCAGCCCGATCCCGCCCGGAGGCGCCTGCCAGCGCCGAACGACCCACACCTCGACGCCGCCTTGGGCGCGCTCTTGGCCGGGGCGGCGTCTCTGGAGGACGTCTTCTTGGGGCCTCAGGCCGTTCACCATCTCCCAGAAGACGCCGCCCGGATCCTCGCCGCGCGCGCCGGAGGAGACCCCGCCGCCCAGCGCGCGGAGCTGGCGTCTTGGGTGCGCCAAGGCGCGGCCTCGCTGCGCGAGAACGGCGTCAAGGTGGCGCGCAGCGCGCTTCAGCGCCTCGAAGAGCCCGAGGCGCTGCGGGTCGCCCTGGCCCGCAAAGAGAAGGCCGAGGTCATCCGTGTCGCCGAGGCCTGGGCCCAGTCCCTCGCCGAGGCGAATCGCCTGGCGGACGCCTGCCTGTACCTCCAGC
>JBEAVX010000247.1:0-7735 GCA_041160755.1 Pseudomonadota bacterium | reverse complement strand
GTGTTTCGCCCAGGCGTTGTTGCCGAAGTAGTTGTTGATCGCCCCGGCGGCGAGGATCAGGTGGTCGTAGTGCAGCGGCCCCCCGGTGAGGTGCAGGCGCTTCGTGCTCAGCTCGACGGCGCTCACCCGGTCGAGGAGGACTGTCACATTTTTTTGGGACCGTAAAATGCGACGAATCGGCGCGGCGATGTCCGGCGCCGCGAGGGCGGCGGTGGCCACTTGGTACAAGAGCGGCTGGAACAGGTGGTGGTTGTGCGCATCACGCTCATCGACGCCCACAACCACCACCTGTTCCAGCCGCTGTTGTACCAGGTGGCCACCGCCGCCCTCGCCGCGCCGGACATCGCCGCACCGATTCGTCGCATTTTACGCAGCCAAAAAAATGTGACAGTCCTCCTCGATCGGGTGAGCGCCGTGGAGCTGGGCGCGCGGCGCCTGCACCTCACCGGGGGGCCGCTGCACTACGACCACCTGATCCTCGCCGCCGGGGCGATCAACAACTACTTCGGCAACAACGCCTGGGCGAAACACGCGCCGGGGCTCAAGACGCTCACCGACGCCTTGGACATCCGGCGGCGCATCCTGCTCGCCTTTGAGGCCGCCGAGAAGGAGCCCGACGCGGCCAAACGGTCGGAGTGGCTCACCTTCGCGGTCATCGGCGGCGGGCCCACGGGCGTCGAGCTCGCGGGCAGCATCGCCGAGATCGCCCGCAACACCTTGGCCCGGGACTTCCGCAACTTTGACCCCCGCAAGACCCGCGTGGTGCTCATTGAGGGCGGCGACCGGGTGCTCACGAGCTTCACCGCCCAGTCGAGCGAGGCCGCCGCCGAGCAGCTCCGCGCCCTGGGCGTCGAGATCCGGTTCAACGCCCGGGTCACCCACATCGACGAGACCGGCGTGAGCTTCGGCGATGACAAGCTCATCGCCCGCACGGTCCTGTGGGGCGCCGGGGTGCGCGGCGCGCCCTTGGCCGAGACGATGGGGGTGCCGCTGGACCGCGCCGGGCGGGTGCTCGTCGAGCCCGATCTCTCCGTGCCCGGCCACCCCGAGGTGAGCGTCGTGGGTGACCTCGCCGCCGCCAAGCAGGCCGATGGCTCGTTTGTGCCCGGCGTCGCCCAAGGCGCGCTCCAAGGCGGCGATCTCGCGGCGAAGAACCTGCTGAACCGCCTCGCCGGGCGCCCCACGGAGGCCTTCGTCTACAACGACAAGGGCTCGATGGCGACCATCGGCCGCAAAGCCGCCGTCGCTGAAGTCGGCTCGCTCAAGCTGCGCGGCGTCTTGGCCTGGGCGATGTGGCTGTTCATCCACCTCATCTTCCTCGTCGGCTTCCGCAACCGGCTCGCGGTGCTCAGCGAGTGGGCCTGGGCGTACTTCAGCTACCAGCGCAGCGCCCGGGTGATCGTGAGCCGCTCCATCGAGGCCCCCACCTCGACCTTGGGCTGAGCGATGGTCCTGCTCATCACCGGCTGCCGCTCGGGCTTTGGCCTGCTCACCGCCGTGACCGCCGCCCGGGCCGGTCACACCGTCTACGCCGGCCTGCGCGACCCCAACACCGCCGACGCCCTCCGCGACGCCGCGAAGGGCCTGCCCGTCACGCCCATCGCCCTAGACGTCGTCGACGCCGAGCAGCGCCAGGCCGCCGTCGCCCAGATCCTCCAAGACGCGGGCCGCATCGACGGCCTGGTGAACAACGCCGGGATCGCCCTTGGCGGCTACCTGGAGCAGCTTGAGGAGGACGAGCTGCGCCGGGTCTTGGAGGTGAACCTCATCAGCGTGTGGGCCCTCACCCGCCTCGTGCTGCCGACGATGCGCGCCCAAGGCCGCGGCCACATCATCAACGTGAGCTCCATCTCCGGCCTGCTCGCCTTGCCGGGCCTCGGGGCCTACGCCGCGTCCAAGTTCGCCCTGGAGGGCATGAGCGAGTCCCTGCGCCACGAGCTTCGCCCCTTCGGGGTGCAGGTCTGCCTCGTCGAGCCCGGCCCCTACAAGACCGACATCTTGGGCCGCAACCGCACCCTGGGCCGCAACGCCTTGGACACGACGAGCGCGTATGCCCCCTACACCCGCAAGGCCGAGGCGCTGTTTGACCGCATCGCGGCGCAGGGGAGCGGAGACCCGCAGGACGTCGCCGACGCGATCGTCGCGCTGCTGCACGACCCGAGCCCGGCCCTACGCAACGTCTTGGGCGGGAGCGCCCGGGTGCGGGCGATGATGAAGCGGGCGCTGCCGTTCGGGGTGCTGGAGTGGGCGATTGGGCGGGCGACGAGGCCGGGGTAATCGAAGGTGGGCTCAGTACAGGCACACCCCATCCTGGCAGGTCAAGTCGCCAGAGCAGCTACCATCCGCTGAACAAGGACATTGGTAGAGACCCGGCGAACAGCTGTAGCAAGTGTTCGACACAGGGCTGCATGCCTCGTCACTCTCACAATCGTCATTGCCTCGGCACCCCGCATCACACTCGTCGTCTTCGCAAATCATGCCAATTCTGCAGTCTTCATCAAGACGACAGCCTTGAACACACGAATCATCCTCGCAGATCGCCCCCTCGCTGCAGTCGGTATCGACGATGCATGGGCTTCCCATACACGCGCTTAACAACCCCAAGAGGCCGAAGGCCGCGAGGTGGGCCACCACTCCAGCCACGCTGATCTGTCCCATCATCGCTCCATATCGAAGGTTCAATCGTCCTATAGCCACGCTAAGGCTTGTGTCGGACACAGCGAAGCGACGGGATGACCAAGGTCAGCCAATTGCCAACAACCTAAAGAACTTACCCACGCACAAGTCAATCCAGACTCTTGAAGCGCGAGCACATAGCGCGTCGACCACCCTCAAAGTACAGATCTATCGCCGAGGCAGCGCCCGATGCGCGGCGAAGTAGGCCTGGCGGCCGGGGGTGAAGCCGGGGGCTGGACGGCCTACGCGCCGGTCCACAATCGCCTGCTCGTCGGGCGTGAGGCGGTCGCGGTAAGGGGCTTGTAGCACCCCGTGCTCATCGACGATGAGGTCCCGGCGCTCGAAGAAGGCGTCGCACCCGAAGACACAAGCACGAATGACGATGTTCTTGGCGTCGAGGCGCTCCTCGTGGGTGCAGTCCTTGCGTGGCTTCACATGGGCGGCGACGAGGTAGCGCCGCTCAAAGCCGCGTCCGCAGAGGTCACACGCATAGGGGCTAGGTCCTAGGAAGAGCTGGTCTCGTAAATACTTTTGCTCCAGCCGCGCCTTCGTCATCCTTTGTTGGTCGGTGCTGTCGAGGTCGGGGCCGAGGCGGTCGGGGATCGGCGCATAGACACGCTCGGCCCCAGGCCCGTCCTCCTCAGCGACCGCCGCCACATAAGCGCGCTCGGGAAAGCTCCAGCGTAGGCGCACGGGCCGGTCTCCGCTCACGTCCTGGGGGACACCTAAGCCCTGATACATAAATGCCGCGCGCTCCTCCTCCCGAGTAAAAATGTGACACCTCGTCCCTGGCGTGAGGAGGTGTCGCATCTCGGGATGATCTTGGGCTGCGGGGCCTTTGCTGCTCCACCACAAGCTGTCGTCTTCCCAACGGTTGTCGTAGTCATGCCCGGTGCGACCAGGTTCACCGACGTTCACGAAGATGTAGAACTCACCCTCATGGCGCGTGTAGCCGGTGCCCCAAGCCCCTTGAGAGGTGGGGCGAGCGATGCCCAACAGGTGTTGAAGCTCTTTTCGGGTGACCTGTGAACCGACCACCAAGGGGGCGCGTGCTCCCCGGCGAGAATCTTCACTCATCTGGGCTACTCCAAGCGTCGTCGTCTGCACTACTCTGGATCATCCCAGCGTTTACCGTTTCTGCCAACATCACACCTGATCATCCGGACCCTATGCTGCCGCTCCTCCTCCTCCTCGCCTGCGCGCCCGCGCCCGCGCCCGTGGCGCCCGCGGCGCCGGACGCCGTGGAGATGCTCGCCTCGGCGCAGCCGGGGGTGGTGCTGCTCGTGGCGGAGCTCGACGGAGGTGGGCGGCGGTTTGGGGCGGGGCTCTTGGTGCGGCAGCCGGGGCTCGTGCTCACGAACGCCCACGTCGTGCGGGGGGCGACGCGGGTGCGGGCGCTCTTACACGACCCGGCGCGGCGCTCGTGGTCGCCCATCGACGGCGGCCTGGAGCGCACGCTGTTTGAGGAGGAGGGCGAGCTTCTGGACGTGGAGCTGCTGCGCGGCGACATGAACCTCGACCTCGCCGTGGTCTTGGTCAAGGGCGACACGTCGGCCTTGCCGATCTTGCCCCTGCGCGACGAGCTGCCCCGGCCCGGCGAGCGGGTCTACGCCTTGGGCCACCCCCACGAGAGCGCCTGGTCGTTCACCGCCGGGATGGTCAGCGCCCTGCACCAAGGCGCGATTCAGCACGACGCCCCGGTCAACCAAGGCAGCTCCGGCGGGCCGCTCCTCGACGCCTGGGGCCGCGTCGTCGGCGTCAACACCGCCAAGCTGTTCGGCGGCGCTGAAGGGCTCGCCTTCGCCCGGCCG
This sequence comes from Pseudomonadota bacterium, assembly GCA_041160755.1. Lineage (GTDB taxonomy): Bacteria > Myxococcota_A > UBA796 > UBA796 > CAJQPC01 > JADKFE01. The sequence goes on along the minus strand of JBEAVX010000247.1, from coordinate 3,248 downwards.
ATTGAGCTGGCAACACCGCTGTTGAACGACGCCGTGGCCCCGATCATCGTGGACCGGAGCGACCCGGCCAAGGCCGTGCTGAGCTGTGAGCGCGCCGTGGAGCTCTCGCCGAGCCTGTCTGAGCCCTGCTTTAGCTGGGAGAGCGCCGAGGCCGTGATCTGGGACGCCGCCCGGCGCGGCGTGGCCTTGGCGGAGCTGCCTGAAGGGCCCCGCGCCCGGCTCTTGGCCTGGATGCGGGAGGAGGGCCACGGCCTGTGGATGGCCGAGCTTCAGGACTCGGTGTGGCGGCACCTCGTCGGCGTCGAGACGCCCGGGGCGCGCCGCCGCTTTGAGCCCCCGGCCACGGTCTGGGCCGACGAGGCCGAACGCCAGGCGCACCTCGCCCGCTCCGGCGTCGAGGCCAAGCTGCGCGCCCACATCGACACCTTCTTGGCCCAAGACGAGGCCCGCCGCGCCCAGCTCATCGCCGCCACCGGCGTCACCGTCGACCTCACCCGCGACGGCCAGGCCTACCGCGAGGTCCGGCGCATGGGCCAGCGGGTGCAGCAGAGCGTCGTGTTGGGCGAGCTCGCCTGGGTCACCGTCGAGGGCCGAAACCCCGACGGCAGCCCCTACGCCTACAGCGAGTGCTGGACGGCCAGCCCCACCGGCTGGGTGCAGCCCTTCGTCTGCCCCGATGAGGCCTCACGCCCCGAGGAGCTCCCGCCGTCGCTGTTGCCCAGCCGGGACGTCCTCGTCGAGAAGCTCGCGCTGCGCCTCGCCATGCAGGCCCTCGGCCTCGGCCGTCGGGCGGGGTGAACCGCGCGCAAGTTTCTGCGCATCGGTTCGCGGCGCGGGACATAGAGGGATCACAGACTGGAGCTCTCTATGCGTCGCCTCCTCCCGATCCTCGGCCTGCTCGCCGCCTGCGGCCGCAACACCGCCCCCGAGTCCACCCTCGACGTCGTGCCCTTCGTCGATCCCGAGCGCTACATGGGCCTGTGGTACGAGATCGCCGCCTACCCGATCCGCTCGCAAGAGGACTGCGTCGGCGCCACGGCGACCTACTCGCTAAAAGACAACGGGGATGTTGAGGTCTTCAACCAGTGCTTCCAGGACACCCTCGACGGCAAAGAGAAGTCGATCACCGGCAAGGCCTGGATCGTCGACGCCGAGACGAACGCCAAGCTCAAGGTGCAGTTCTTCTGGCCCTTCGCCGCGGACTACTGGGTCATCGACCTGGATGAGGAGGGCTACGAGTACGCCGTCGTCGGCCACCCGAACCGGGAGTATCTCTGGATCCTCAACCGGGAGCCGCAGATGGACGCGGTGATCTACGAGAGCGTCCTGGAGGGCATCACCGAGGCGGGCTACGACCTCGCCCCCTTGGTGAAGAGCGTGCAGCCCGAGGGTTAACGCACCCCCGGGCGCCGCTGGGCTGAATCAGCCGAAGGTCGCGCGGACGTAGGCCAGAACATCGGCGACCTCTTGGTCGCTGAGGTCCTGGGCGGGCATCCCGCCGCCGTCGCCGTTGATGATGATGTCGACGATGAAGGCGTCGTCCTTGGAGGGGATCTCCTCGACGAGGTTCGCGGCGTAGCCCGAGGCGCCGTCGGCGCCGTGGCAGCCCGCGCAGACGTTGGAGAAGGTCGTGGCGCCGGCCGTGGCGTCGCCGGTCAGGGCGAGGATGGCGTCGACCTCGGAGCTGGAGTCGCCGCCGGAGTCGGTGCCGGTGTCTTTGTCGCCGCAAGCGACGGTGAAGGCCAGGGTGAAGGCGAGCAGGGTGAAGCGCATGGTGGTCTCCTGTTGGGGTGAGCAGCGCGAAGAGTTTGGCAGCATCCCCTGGCGAACGCAAGCCTCACGAAGTCCCCCAGCGCGGGTTAAACGGCGAGACCCCACGAAGGAGCCGCCAAATGCGCCTGCCCGTCGCCCTCGCGCTGTCGCTGTTGTTGTCCAACCTCGCCTGCGCGAAGAAGAAGGAGCCCGAGGCCTGGGACATCACCACGTCGCCGCGCTGGGCGAAGACCTGGGCCACGACGCTCACTGAAGGCACCTGGATCTCCGTCGATGTGCACCCCAGCGGTGAGCGCCTCGTCTTTGACCTGCTGGGCGACCTGTATGAGCTGCCCATCGGCGGCGGCGAGGCCAAGCGGCTCACCGACGGGCCCTCTTGGGACAACGACCCGCGCTACAGCCCCGACGGCGAGCGCCTCTTGTTCGTCTCCGACCGCGACGGCAACCAAGAGCTGCACATCTTAGAGCTCAAGACCGGCGCGACCACAAAGCTCACCGAGGGCCGCCCTGAGCGGTTTGTCGAGGGCGAGTGGTCGCCCGACGGCCAGCGGGTGCTCGCCCGCAAACGGATCACCGACACCCGCTCCATCGGCATGTGTGAGCTGTGGCTGCTCGACGCCAAGGGCGGCGCCGACGGCGTGCGCCTCACCACCACGGACGCCGAGCCCTTCCCCAACGACGCCACGTTCTCCAACGACGGCCGCTCGATCTACTTCTCGTCCACCCCGGCGCGCTTTCAGTACAATCAAGACCCAAACCAGGGCCTCTGGGAGCTCACCCGCCTCGATCTGGAGACCGGCGAGCGCACCCAGCTCACCGGGGAGTCTGGCGGCGCCTTCCGCCCCGCGGTGAACCCCAAGACCGGCGAGCTGGTGGTCTTGCGCCGGGTGGCCGGGAAGACGGTGATGGAGCGTTACGACCCCACGACCGGCGGCCGAGCTCGCCTGGGCGACCTCACGCTTGACCACGACAACCAAGAGGGCTTCACGCTCAACGGCGTCTACCCCCACACGAGCTTCACCCCCGACGGCAAAAACATCGTCTTGTGGAGCCAAGGAAAGCTCGTCTCCGTAGACGCCCAGAGCGGCGCGGCCTCGCCGATCCCCTTCTCGGCCAAGGTGGACCACAAGCTCGCGACCCCCGTGCGTTTTAAGCACCCCGTCGCCAAGGCCGATGACGTGCGCTCGAAGATGGTGCGCTGGCCGTCTGTGTCGCCCAAGGGCGATCAGATCGTGTTTGAGGCCTTCGGTCGTCTGTGGTTGCAGCCCGTCGCGGGCGGCGCCGCCCGGGCGATCACCGACGGCAGCCGCCGCCCCATCGCCCCGCGCTGGAGCGACGACGGCGCGCGGCTGGTCTACGCCACCTGGCACGACGTGGAGCAAGGCGACGTGCGGGTGATGACCGTGGCGACGGGCGCTGAGGAGCGTCTCACCAAGGCCCCGGCGCAGTACCTCGCCCCGGCCTTCTCCCACGAC
>JBEAVX010000242.1:0-4721 GCA_041160755.1 Pseudomonadota bacterium | reverse complement strand
GGTCTCCGGCGGGGCCCACGGTGCTGGAGTAGGTCTTGCTGCCGAAGTCAGACCACAACCAGTTGAGCGGCGACGCAGACAGCCCGGAGGGGGTGCCCCGGTACACAAAGGCGTGGTCGTTGCCCCAGTGCGGCACGCCGACGATCACCTCCGAGAGCCCGTCGCCGTCTACGTCTCCGGCGAGCGCCAGGCTGTCGCCGAAATATCCGCAGGACGTGCCGCTGCACGCCACCCGCTGAGACGCCGTCTTGTCGACCTCCACGGGGTCACCCCAGTAGACAAAGAAGAAGGCGTACTCCTCGCGCCAGTCACACTCCCGAGGATCGGCGACGAGCACGTCGTCGTAGCCGTCGCCGTTGATGTCACCGCCGCCCGCGACGGCGCTGCCGTACTCAAACGTGGTGTTGGCCTCGTCGAGCTGGGTGAACTTGGAGAGGCCCTGCACGCCGCCGCCATAAAACAGGTACGCGATGCCCGCAGCCTCACCGGCCGTCGCGCGGGGGTTGCCGACGAGCACGTCGCCGAAGCCGTCGCTGTTCACGTCACCCGCCGTTGAGACGGTGGCGCCGAAGTCGGTGTGTTTGTCGGGCGCCTCTAAGGTGAACGCCGGGGTGGTGCTGAGCCCCGAGGCGCCGCCGAGGTAGACCCACACCTGGCCCACCGTCGTAGAGGCGTACCGTGTGACGCCGACGGCGAGGTCGTCATAGCCGTCCCCGTTCACGTCGCCGACCACGTCAAACACCTGCCCCCAGCTCGACTGGGCCTCGGGTTTGTAGGGATCGCTGAGCACGACGGTGGGGGTCGGGGCGAACGAGCTGCCGTCGCCGGGGTGCACCTCGATCGTCGCCGCGTAGCCGGTGTAGATGTATTTGCGGCGGCCCACGATGGCGTCGAGCAGCCCGTCACCGTCCACGTCGCCCACGGCGAGCTCGTGGCAGCAGCCCTCGTCGTTCACGGAGTCAAACAGCTCCTCGGGCGCGCCGCTGAGGCCGAGGGCGTCGCCCCGGTAGAGCATGAGGCCCGGCGTGCCGACCGGGCCGAGCCCGGTGACGGCCACGTCTCCGAGGCCGTCGCCGTCGAGGTCACCCAGAGGCGCGACGCGGTACCCAGCGAACTGGTTGGCGTCGGTGCCGAGGCGGTGGGCGCCTCGGGTGAGGTCAAACACGTCCCCGGCGGTGGCGATGGGGAGGAGGGCGGCGAAGATCGGCAGGATCGTGTACATGCTCCGAGCATAGACGGGCGTCTGGGGCCTTCGCTCGATGATCGGCGTCGGACGCCGTCAATTTCACGTCAAGCCGCCCGGCCGCTCTCAGATCGAGACGCCGGAGTACACCACGCTCCAGGGCTCGACGACGACGTTCACCGAGTTCACCCACTGCTGAATCTGTGGGGCGCTCGCCGGGGGGACGTGCTGCAGGCGCCAGGCCGTCGCCGGGGGTGAGGCGCGCAAGACCGCCCACTGCTCCGTCCACACCGAGCGGCCGTCGTTCACCGCCGCCGTCGTCCAGCCCCCCGCGAAGCCCGCCGGGGCGGTCACGATCACCTGGCCCACACGCTGCGGGCCGGTGGGGGTGCTGGCGATGATCTCCACGGTGCCCGCGTCGATCTGGCGGATGACGCTCCCGGGGGTGGCCCGGGGGTCGGTGAGGCGCCACGACGCGCAGATCGCCCCGGCGGCGTTGGGGCCGCTCGTCGTCTCGACGTACAGATCCCGCTGGGTGCGGGCGGGGTGGTTTGTGTTGGGGACGATCCACACGCTGTTCGTGGGGCTCGGCGCGGCGTAGGTCGAGAACATCACCCAGCTCTCGCGGATCTCTCCCGAGGGGAGCTGCTCGACGACGACCCGGCCCCGGAGCGGAGGAGACGCGGGCAACGACTGTTGCGACGACGGCAGACAGAAGACGTTGTACACCCCCACCGTGAGGAGCACGCCGCCGGGCGGTGTGACGCCGGGGCTGCGGGTGCCGCCGGTCTGTGTGGAGTCTCCGCTGAGCGCATCGACCTTGGAGATCGTCGAGGCGCTGGTCATCTTCGTGAGCTTGGTGGTGTCGCGGGAGCTGGGCATGAGGGCACCGTCTTGGAGGGAGGTTTAGGGCTCGGGGAGCGCGATTGCAAAAGTCGTACCATCTCCCGAGGTCAAGCGCAGGCACTCCTGCCCAGAGAGCAGCTCCAGTCGGCCGGCCTGGAGCGCCGGGGGCAACCTCTGCACGAGCTTGGCGACGGCCCCGGCGTCGACGCCCGGCGCGACGGCGGCGCACAAGGCGAGGGCCTGCACGCTGAGGCCGGGGATGGGGCAACGTCGGGCCTCGGCGGCGAGGGCGCGGGCGCGCTTCACCCGCTCGGCCTTCTTCGCCGGTTGAAGGGTGAGGAGGAGGGCCCGGGCGAGGAGCACGCCGGGCTGGCGCTCGCGGGCGAAGGCGCGCTCGGCCTCTTGCGCGAAGGTCACGGCGAGGGGGAGCTGCCCGGCGCGCCAGGCGATGGCGGCCTCTCCCAAGGCGATCTGGGCGAGCAGGGCCCCGGCGGCGCGGGCGGCGTCGACGAGCTCCAGGGAGGGGTCGAGGGGGCGCGCGGCGCGGTAGGCGGCGGATCGCTGAATCCACAGGGCCCGCAGCTCAAAGAGGGTGTGGCGCAGCAGGGCGGCCTCGTCTGCCAAGGCGCTGGCCTCGACATACGCGGCGTCGAGCTGCCCGGCGTCGAGCTGGGCGCTCGCGGCGCTCAGCCGGGACGAGAGGCGCCCGGCGCGGGTGGGTTTGCCTTGGGCGGCGCGGAGGTGCAGGGCGGCGGCCTCGGCGTAGCGCTCCTCTCGGTAGGCGACGAGGCCCCGCCAGCCGTCTAAGGACGCGCCCAGCTCGGGGTTGTGCTCGGCCAGGGGCGTGATCGAGGCGAGCACGGCGGCGACGACGGCGTCCCCGCAGCGGAGCGCCGCGTGAACCCGCAGAGCGTGGCGCCAGACCTCCAGGCGGGGATCCTCCATCGGGCCCACGCCGTCGAGGAGCGCCAAGGCCCCGGGGCCGTCTCCTTCGACGGAGCGCAAGGCGCCGTGCAGGAGCGACTCGCCGGCGCGCCAAGGATCCGCCGCGCGGCCCAGCTCATAGAGCGCGCGGCGCAAGGCCGGGGCGCGCTGAAGGCTCAGGGCGAGGCGGGTGAGGGTGGTGAGCCACGGCGCCTCGTCGCCCCCTCGGGCGCGGGCGGCGGCGAGCTGGTGCTCCACCTGGGCCAGGGCCTCCTCCACCCGGCCGGCCTCCTCGGCTTGGGCGATGGCCTCGGGACCGGCGGGGAGCGGGGTGAGGCGGCGCAGGGCCTCTCGGCTCACCCGCAGACGCCCGCCCTCCTCGCTGGCGAGGCCCTCCCGCTGCCAGGCGTCTAAGGTGGCGGCGACGGCCTCCCGGCGGCCCTCGGTCACCCGCCACAACGCCTCGGCGGCGTCTTGGGCGAGGTGTAAGCCGAGGTCGGGCCCCCAGAACAGGCCGCGCAGGGCGTCGGCGGGCAGAGGATCCCCCGGGGGCAAAGGCCGGGGCTCGGGCTGGACGCCCAACAAGGCCAAGGCGTCCCGGGCGCTCGCCGGGCGGTCGTCGGGGTTCGGCGCGGTCAAGGCGCGCAGGGCGCGCTCGGTGGCTGGATCGAGGCCCTCCACCGCCCAGGGGTCGGCGAGGCCGGTGAGCGCCTCGGTGAGCATCACCCCCAAGGCGTAGAGATCCGCGCGGCCATCGACGGCCTCGCCCCGGGCCTGCTCCGGCGCCTGATACCGGGGCGTGCCCGCCGCGTCGTCCGCCCCGCCCGCGCTGACCCCACGGCCCACGGCGAGGCCGAGGTCAAGGATCACCGGCAGGCCGTCTCGGCGCACGAGCACGTTCTGCGGTTTGAGATCGCGGTGGACCACCCCGGCGCGGTGCAGGCGCTCCAAGGTCAAGAGCAGCGCGACCGCCCGATCCCCGAGCGGCCCGTCGAGGCGGTCAAACACGCCGCCGGGGAACGGCGCGCCGTCCACACGCTCCATGCCCAGCCACAGGCCGCCGTCTTGTTCCCCCTCGTCGAGGAGCGCGACGACGCCGGGCCAAGACACCGCCCGCAGGGCCGTCACCTCACGCCGCAGCGCCGCGCGCCGGGCCGGAGACAGGCCGGGGAGCCACTTCACCGCGGCCTCCCCGCCGAGCAGGGTGTCGTGCGCCAGCGCCACGACGCCAAAGCCGCCGCGACCCAGCACCCCACGGGTGACGAAGCGCGCCCCGAAACGTTCTGGCAGGGCGCTGGGGATCAAGCCTGAAGCTGCTGCTCGCTCTCGGTCTTGGCGGCCTTGTCGTCGATGTCAAAGGACTCCCCGCAGCCGCAGGCGCGCTTGGCGTTGGGGTTCTTGATCTCGAAGCCCGACTCCCAGTCGGTGTCCTTGTAGTCGATGGTGGTGCCCTGGAGGTAGTCGCGCTTGAACGCGCCGACGAACACCGGGATGCCCTCGACCTCATACCGCAGGTCGCCGTCCTCGGGCTCCGCCTGGAACTCCAGCACATACGAGTAGCCAGAGCAGCCGCCGCCCCGGATGCCGAACCGGAGCCCGTGGCCCTCCATGTCGTTGTCCTTGAGCATGGCGTGAATGTTCTTGACGGCGATGGGGGAGAGCTGGATGGGCCGCTCGGCCGACGGGAAGTCCGACATGGGGCACCTGGGCGCTTGGGGTAGATCCCCAGGATAGCCACAGGCTTGGGGGGTGGCAATCAGGAAGGTGC
>JBEAVX010000238.1:0-14848 GCA_041160755.1 Pseudomonadota bacterium | reverse complement strand
AGGCCGTGGGCGTGAAGGGGTCGGCGTGCAGGGCGCTCAGGCTGGCCCCGGCCAAGAACAAGGCGCGGCGGAGGCGGTTGACCACGGCGGCGTCTCCGCAGAGGTAGACCCGGGCGTCTGGGGCGGCGGCGTAGCGCTGTTTGGCGGTCTCGACCACGTCGCCGACCTCAACCCCCTCGGGGGCTGGGCCTTGGAGCACGACGCGACACCACCGGAGCCCGGGCCAGGCGGCGGCCAGATCCACGAGGGCCTCGGGCTGATACAGCGCGTCGGGGTTGAGCCCGGCCTGAATTAATGTGACAGGCGCCCGCCAGCCTTGGGCGTAGGCGTCTCGGGCGAGGCCCAACATCGGGGCGAGGCCGGTGCCTACGCCGACCAGCAGCAGGGGGCGATCGGGCTCGCCCGGGCGGAGGGTGCAGTCGCCGAAGGGGCCTCGCACCCCGAAGCGCGCGCCGATGGGGGCGGTGTCGCACAGCGTCGTCGACATGCGACCGCCGGGCACCTGTCGCACATGAAGCTCGACGAGCGGGTCATCGGGCAGGCTGGCGACGGAGTAGGGGCGGCTGAGGCCGTCCTCCCGGATGAGGTGGAGGAGCTGACCGGCGAGGGGGCGCAGCCCAGGCGACGGGCGGAGGTGCAGCACGGCCACGCTCTCGGTGGGGCGGTCGCGGCGCGTGAGGACCAACGCTCCGCTGAGGGCGAGCGCCCCGGCGGGCTCCAGGTGAAGGCCCTCGCTCACCGGCAGTCGGCAGGCGAGGACCTCACCCCGCGCGCGCTGGTCGTCGCGAAGCCCGGCTTGGGCTTGTGGGGGGAGCTCTCCCGCGCTGGCGCGCACGAGGCAGGACTGGCAGGCGCCTGCACGGCAGGCGTGTGGGATCCCGACCCCCGCGTTGAGCAGCGCGTCCAAGGCGCTCTGCCCGGTCTGGGCCTCGATGGCCTGATCTCGCCAATGAATCGTCGGCATCGACACGTCCTCGCCGCGCGCGGGGGCGCCGCGCGTTGGCCTGGGGGAGAAGGATCGGGGACACCTGCACGACCACCGGCCCCCGCGCGGGGTCGGCGCCGTCACCCGAAGGTGTCCGTGGGTGGGGGCGCACCGGGGCGGCTTGGCCCGGCGCACGCGGCGGTTCAACGGCGCCGTTGTCGCGACCGAGCCCACACCCAGGCCAGCGCACCCGCGCGGCGTCCGTCGGGCCGAGCCCCCTTGGGCCACGTCCGCGAGCGGCCCCCGCGCCGCCGCGAGGGGGCGCGCCGCGGGGAGGCGACGCGCCGGTGGAGCGTGTCGCTCAGCGGCTCAGGACGTGGTCCCGGACGCTGTTGGCGATGGCGGCCACCTCCGCGATGTCCGCGTCGGCGGCGCCCAGCTCCTTGAGCACGCCGCCGAGGTGCTCGATGACCGCGTCGACGTGGCCGTCGTTCAGGCCGCGGGTGACGAGGTGGGCGTGGGCGGCGCGCATGTCTTTGCCGCTGTAGTTCGCCGGGCCGCCGAACACCATCGTGAGGAACGCCTTCTGCTTCGCGATCTGGCGATCCATATCGACGCCGTCGAAGTAGTCCGCCACGCGCTCATCGCCGAGCATCCTGCGGTAGAACCGCTCCACGGCCACGTTGACCGCCGCCTCACCGCCCAGTCTCTCGTACAGGCTCGCCATGATGACCTCCTTGGGTTAAGTGGTATGTTGGGTACTACTTTACGAAGCCGCCGCGCCGATGTCAACCCGAAAAGTTTCGGGTGAGAGAGGGCGCGCGCTTCAGAGGCGCGGATGCAGCTCACCTGGTTCACCGACTATGGCCTCCGGCTCCTGCTCTTCGCGGCGGCCCACCCGGATCGCCGGGTCACCGTCACCGAGGTCGCCGCGGCCTACGAGATCAGCCGTGATCACCTGATGAAGGTGTCGCAGCGGCTCACCCAGCTCGGGATGATCGCCGCCACGCGTGGGCGCGGCGGCGGGGTGCAGCTCGCCCAAGACCCCAAGACCCTGAGGCTCGGCGCCGTCGTGCGGGCCTTAGAGACCGACATGAACCTCGTCGAGTGCTTCAGCCCCCTCACGAACACCTGTCGCATCAGCGCCGCCTGTCGCTTAAAAGGCGCGCTGGTTCGGGCCCGGCGGGCCTTCTTGGACAGCCTCGATGAGCACACCCTCGCGGATGTGGTGGGCGACCCGGACGCGCTGCGGGGCCTGTGGGCGTCGGGGTCGCCTCAGCCGGAGACGGTGTCTCAGAGGCCCTGAGGCAAGGTCGCGGCGTCCTCCGGGCGGCTGAGGATCCACCACTGATGCAAGAACCAGCCCCACTTCACCGTGGACTGGCCCTCGGGGATGAGCTGGTGCAGCTCCCCCGCCACGCGGACATACAGGGTGTTCTTGACCTCCAAGGAGACCAGCTCGATCTCCCGGAGCGGCTGCTCCCAGCGCAGCACGCCGCCCTCGCCGAGCACGCTGAGCGAGCCCTCGTTCAGGCGAAGCTCCCCCTCGGCCACGGTGATCGGCGCGCCGCCCCGCGGCATCCGCAGCACCCGCGCCCGGGCGGCGGAGAGGATCGGCGCCGGGGCGTCGTCACGAAAGCGCGGTCGGGGCCCCAGGCGATCGGTCATGCGGTCGTGGGCGCTCGCGACGGTCTCTCGGCGGAGCCCCGGCGTCAGCGGGTTGAGCCGGGCCATCACGTCGATGCGCCACCGCGACGCGCAGGCCTGGCAGGAGATCTCGTCGCTGTGGGTCGTGGAGACCACGATGGACTCTTCTTTGAGGCAGTGCGGGCACGCCCAGAGGTACTTCGGCAGTCCCCAGGCCAGACGCACCCCAAAACACCGCTCGCCGTGGAGCTCTAGCTCGGGATCGATGCGTACGCCCTCGTTCACCGCGGCGACGATCTCCTCTTCGCTCTTGCCCTCAAAGGTGACCGGCGGGCTGAACTCGACGGTGAGCGGCACATAGCGGGGGTAGCTCGCCCAGCGCGGCTGGGTCAGAAACGCCGTCGGCATCCGCGCGAACACGACGCGGGCGTTCAGCCGCTTCACCAGGCGCCCGATGCCCGGCAGCACGGGGATGTTACGACCGTCCCAGGTCCGTGTGCCCTCGGGGAAGATCATGATGCATTGGCCTCGGGCGTAGAGCTCGTTGAGCTTGGCCATCGAGTCGCGGTCTTTGGTGAACTTCGCCTTGGGGAAGGCGCCCAGCGCGGTGATGATCGGCGCCAGCCAACGAATGCGAAACAAGGCCGCGCTGGCCATGTAGTGGCAGGGTCGCCCCGCCACGAAGCCCAACCAGACGGGATCTAGGGCCGCGGTGTGGTTCGCGAGGAGCAGCACCGGGCCGTCCGTCGGGAAGGTCTCGCGGCCCTTCACCCGACCCAGCTGGCGGAAGAAGAGCACCCCTGGAACCATCCAGATGTACCAGGCGACGCAGTAGGCGAGGTAGGCCCAAGGGCCGATGTTGTGGAAGGGATCTCGGGCGCGGGTGTCCATGACGGCGCTTGGGAGTTGGGGCCCGGAGAGTATATCGCGGTGACCGTCGGGCTCGCCCCCCTCTCGATCGTTCGACGCCGCCGGGTCGCCGCCTCGTCACCTGCGCGTGCGCCCCCCTCCGGCCGCTTCGTCGGGGCCACCCGGCCGCCGATCAGGCGCTCGGCGAGGCTTGGCAGGCTGGACAAAAATATGTCGAGCGCGCCTGCTGGGTGACGCGGCGCAGGCTCCCCTCACACCGGGGGCAGCGCGTCTGTTGGTACACGGAGAACGGGTTCTCGCCGCCCTGGTTGATGTAGACGAGGTGTTCGGGATCTTGGGTGCCCAGGGCGAAGTGTAAGAACTCGTGCGCCGCCGTGGCGAGGCTCGACCACTCTGGCGCCGTGAGCGTGCGCGCCGCGCGGGCGGGGTGAAGCCTCGCGCGCCAGAGGATCTCCGAGGCCGCGATGTTGCCCAGCCCGGCGACGAGGGCCTGGTCCATGAGCGCGGCCTTGAGCGGGCGGCGGGTGTGGCTGAGGCGCTCCTGCCACCAGCCCCCGGCGCGACGCTCGGGGAAGGGCTCGTCCCCCAGGTCCGCGAGGCGCCACGCCGCGCCGCCCAAGGCCAAGACGTGCAGCTCCGCGAGGCGCCGTGGATCGATGAGCTGAATCGGCGGGGCGTCCTCGACAACCAGCACAAACCGCACGAACGCCGCGCCTTCGCCCGGCGAGAGCTGCCCGGTCATGCGCAGGTGAATCATCAGCTCGGCGTCGTCTAAGGTGACGATGAGGTGTTTGCCTCGGCGGCGCACACTCCGCACGGTCATGCCGACGACGTCACGTTCAACTGTGTGCAGTATGCGCTCGTCGAGGAGCTTCAGATCCGTGACTCGGCGCCCACCACACCAGCGGGTCATCGCCTGGGCGAAGGCCTCGACCTCGGTGAGCTCCGGCATCAGGGGCCCCCGCGCACCTCGGCCACGGCGCGCTGCACGTCGCGGTCGTGGGGGTAGATCTGCAGCAGCCGCTCCATCAAGAGGTTCGCCTCGGCGTGCTCTCCGATGGCGTGTAAGGCGCGCAGTCGGCGGGAGAGGAGCTGTGGGTCGCCTCGGCGGGCCCAACGTTTGAGGCTCAGGTAGGCCAGCGCGGTGTCGGGGTCGCCCGCCAGAAGCAGGGCCTCGGCGCGGAGCCCGGCGATCTGCTCGTTGCGCTGGTAGGAGCGCCGCAGCTTGTTCAAGATGAGCATCGCGCCGTCTACGTCCTCCTCGGCGAGCATGAGACGCACCCGGAGGATCTGCACCTGGGGGCTGTTCTTCGTGATGCGGTTCGCCAAGAAGAGGTGGAAGTAGGCGCCGTCTACGTCCCCTTCGTCCAAGAGGATGTCGCCGTAGACCGCGATCGGCAGCACCGCGCCCGGGTAGAGCGCCATCACCTCGTCCAAGAGCGCCTTGGCGCCCGCGGTGTCCCCGGCGTAGCGCAGGTCTCGGGCGGCCTCGGTGTAGATGCGCAGGTCATCATCTTCGCCGGACTCGGTGACCAGCCGGGAGAGGCGCAGCGCGGCGGCCTCGTGGCCCCGGCCAAGGTAACGAAGGGCGTTGGCGTGCTCGTAGATGCCGTCTTGCTCGTACTGCGCGGAGCCCTCGCCGAAGATGAACTCGGGCAAGGCGTCGTTGAAGTGGCCCTCCCGGGCGAGCACGATGCCGAGCAGCGCGTGCAGCTCCTCGTCGTCAGGGCGCTCGGCGAGCAGCCCCCGGGCCTCGGCCATCGCCAGGCGGTTGAAGCCCTGGCGCATGGTGCGAAGCACGGTGAACAGGCCATCGGCCGGCGCCTTGGGGAGATCGAGCTCCGTGGGGTCGTCGAGCTCCAGATCGAGGTTCGGGCTCTTTGGGCCGCCCGCGAGCGCCGGACCTCCTTGCCCTGGGCCTCCTTGCCCTGGGCCCCCTTGCCCTGCCCGAGGCCCACCGCCGAGGCGTCCGGCCTTGGGGCCCATCCCGCGTGGGCCCGCGCCCTTCATCCCGGGGCCAACGCGCGGGCCTTTGGGCTCCTCTTGGGCGAGCACGTCTGGGAGCGTGAGCGTCGTCGCGGCGCCGAAGGCCAAGGCGCCGAGCAGCAGGGCGCGCGGCGCGAGGGCGGCGCGCAGGATACGGGTCATGGTCTGGGTCATCCCGACGCGCATGGTCACCCCGAGGAGGTGCGGCTCGGGTAACGGCTCCTGAGGTTCATGGCAATGCCCCGTCCCCTCCCGCGCCTGTTGGCGCCGCTCACGGTCCTCTCCTTGGCGCTGCTCTCCGGCTGCGGGGCCGAGCCCGCGCCCGAGGCGGTCACCGCGCCGCGCCCGTCCTTGGTGCTCATCACCCTGGACACCACCCGGGCCGACCGCATCGGCGCCTACGGCCACCGACTCGCCAGCACCCCGACGATCGACGGCCTCGCCGCCCAAGGCGCACGGTTTGACCGGGCCTACGCCGTCGTGCCCCTCACCACGCCCTCCCACGCCTCGATGCTCAGCGGCGTCTACCCCACCCGGCACGGCGTACACAACAACGGCGACGCCGTGCTCCCCGACCGCTTCGTCACCCTCGCCGAGCGCCTCCAGGCCCAAGGTTGGCGCACCGGGGCGAGCCTCTCGGCGTTCGTGACCACCCGCATCTGGAACCTCGACCAAGGGTTTGAGGTGTACCGCGACGACGTGCGCGCCGAGGCCGGGGTGCAGGGCCGCTGGGGCCGGGAGCGCCCGGCGAAGGAGGTCATCGACGACGCGATCCGCTGGCTGGAGGAGCCCTCCGACGCGCCGTTCTTCTTGTGGGTGCACCTCTTCGACGCCCACGCGCCGTATGAGCCGCCGAGCCCGTACAAGGAGATGCACGCCGGGCGTCCCTACGACGGGGAGATCGCCGCGATGGACGCGGAGATCGCGCGGCTTCAGGCCGTCGTGGAGCGCGTCGCGGGCCCGGCGGGCGCGGCGTGGATCGTCATCGGTGACCACGGCGAGGCCCTGCAAGACGACCACGGCGAGCGTGACCACGGCACGTTCCTCTTTGATGGCACGGCCCGCGTGCCGTTCATCGCCCGTCCGGCCACCCCACTCGCCCAAGGCGTCGTGGTCGAGGGCGCGGTGAGCGGCGTCGACGTCACGCCCACGGCGATGGGCCTCCTCGGCTTGCCCCCCGATCCAAGCCTCGACGGCGTGGACCTCAGCCCCGCCCTCCGGGGTGAGGCCCTCCAGCGCGCGCCGGTCTATCTAGAGGCCTGGTCGGTCTACCAACGTTTCGGGTTTCACCCCGAGCTGGCCGTGGCCCACGGCGACCTCAAGCTCATGGACACGCCGAACCCCCGGCTCTTTGACCTCAGCGTGGACCCCGGCGAGACGACCAACCTCGCCGCGTCCCGTCCCGAGGACGTGGCCCGGCTGCGGGCGGCGCTCAACGAGATCCGCGCCAAAGAGGAGTCCGCCGAGCGCCTCGCCTTGGCCCCCGAGATGAGCGCCCAGCTCGCGGCCTTGGGCTACGTCACCGGCGGCGCCGACCCGACCGGCGCGGACCTGCCCACCATCGACGCCAAGGACGAGCTGCCCCTGCTCCGCCAGCTTGAGCAGGTCGGCCAGCTCCTCCAGACGCCGGGGGGCGCGCCCGAGGCCGAGCGGCTCTTGCGTGAGGTGCTCGCCCGGTTCCCTGATCTGGCCGAGGCCCGTGGCCAGCTCGCCGTGGCGCTGCGCGCCCAAGGACGGATGCCCGAGGCGCTCGCGGTGTACGAGGACGCGCTGGGCCGCACGCCGGACTCGGCGATCCTCCGCACCAACTACGCCCAGGCCCTCGCCGGGATGGGGCGACTCGACGACGCCCTGCGCGAGGTGGAGCGTGTGCTCGTCCAGGTGCCCGAGGACGACGTCGCCCGGGGCCTGCTCGTGCAGCTCTTGCGCGATCTCGGTCGCACCGGCGAGGCCCTGACGCTCAGCCAAGGCTGGCTCGTGGCCGACCCGACGGATCCCAACGCCCAGGCCCTGGTGGGCGTGCTGCTCTCCGTGGGCGGCGATCCCGGCGCGGGTGAGCCCCTCCTCGTGCAGAGCCTGCAAGACGCTGTCCCCCGTCCCCAGGTGCGGCATCTCCTGGGCATGATGGCCGTCAGCCGTGGAGAGCACCGGGCGGCGGTGGAGCACCTGCGCGCCGAGCTCGACAGCTTCCCGGGGGCGCTCCCCACCCGCATCGCCTTGGGGCACGCGCACATGGCGCTAGAGGAGTGGGAGGAGGCCGCCGCGGAGTACAACGCGGCGCTGGGCCTCGTGCCGGAGGACCTAGAGCTCCGCCGCGCGCTGGCCCAGGCCTACTTCAACATGGGCGACTACGGCCTCGCCGCCGAGGCCCTCGCGCCCGCCTTGGCGAAGGCCCCCGAGCACCCCTACGTGCTGCTCCTGCACGCGAACATCCTCGCGAAGCAGGGCGACCGGGCCACGGCGGAGCGTGTGTTCGCCGAGGCCCAGGCGCTCCGGGCGCGCACGAACCCGTAATCAGCCCAGCTCGCCGCGTTTGGCCTTGGCGATCCACTGGTTGATCTCGGCCTCGATCACGTCGATGGCCTTCTTCTCGAAGGGCCGCATGAAGAACGGCACATCGAGCTCCAGGTCGATGGTCGTCTTGTGAACGTTCACGGCGCCGTTGAACGTCGTCCCGGCCGCGTGGAACTTCACCGTCGCGTGGTCGGGGCTCGTCCACTCACCTTCAGGCTTAAACTCCGAGAATCGCTGACGATACGAGTCTAAGGCCTTGCGGGTGACGTCTCTGGCGAGCTCGTGAGAGAGCCCGTGGGGAAAGGAACGCTTCATTGGCGAGGGTCTCCAGATGTGAGAGCAGCGTTCGAGCCGAACACTGAAGACCATAGCACGCTCACCGCGCGCGTCGTGGCGCGGTGAGCGTGGGAGGTGGCGCGGCGCGAGCTTTGAGGCCCAGCGCCGCGAGGCCGAATCAGGCCTCAACCAGCTCGCGGAGGTTCTTGCCCGGGCGGAAGAAGGCGTACTTCTTGGGGGCGATCTGGATGCGGTCCTTCGTGGTGGGGTTCACGCCGACGCGGGCGGCGCGGACCTTGGTGCCGAAGGTGCCGAAGCCGGGGATGGTGACCTTGCGGCCGGACTCCAGCTCCAGGGTGAGGATGCCCTTGCCGTTCTCGGCCTCAAAGAGGGCGTTGACGACCTCCATGGCCTTCGCCTGGGTCAGACCGGTCTGCTTCGCCAGCTTGTTCACCAGCTCTTTCTTGTTCATTCTCTGGGTCTCCATCGGGGATTGATCTTCTGGGGAGAAGACGGGGTGGGGGTCGAGGACGATTCTGACTGACTTGAGAGCAGAATTAACTGGCGTGTAAGCATTGGTTGCGCCGTGGCTGACGCTTTTTGAGGTGCCTTTTCAACAATATCAAATAATTTCAATATCTTATGGTCGAATTACACTATCCTTACACCCGCATGAAAGTTTCACGCATCACCTCAGGATTTGGATCTTCAGGTGTGCAACGGCTGACCGCCCAGCGCAGACGGGCCTCCAACGCCGTCAGGGGCGGCATGATCAACAGGCGCTCTTCGGGGAGGTGTTGACGCAACAGCCCGGCCAAGGTCACTTGGTAACGAAGCTGAATGTAAGGGTTCGTCGAGCGCACGCCGTCCTCGACGAGGGGGAGCACGCCGTGGGGCAAGAGCAGGACCGCGTCGTAGCGCCGCGCGTGGGCGATGAGCCGCGCAAAGAAGCGCCCGATGCGCGCCTGATCCGTGGTGAAGCCGTAATGCAGGTAAAACGCCGCGTAGTCCAGGGCGGACCGGTCGGCGACGAAGCCACCCGCCTGGGCGATGGCGTCGGCCTCGGCGGCGGCCTGCTCCTCCCACAGCGCCTCGATGAGCGCCTGGAGCTGCTCGTGGTCAAGGTCATGGAGCTTGAGCCCACCCTCGATGCGGGCGCGCATCCCTTCTGGGAGAAACGGCACGCCCCAGCGCGCGGCCAAGGCGGCGCCGAGGGTGCTCTTGCCGACCCCAGCGCTGCCCGAGAGGGCGACCTGGGGCCGCGCGCCCTGGCGTCGTGGGGGCGCGGGCGCGGGGGTCGGGCGCTCGCCGAGCTGCTCCAGCACCGCCCCGGCCTGGGCGATGAGGAGCTGGGTGTGGGTGCCTCGGGCAGGGGCGAACCGCAGCGCCTCGGAGAGCGGCAGGCCGAGCTGGCGGCAGAGGACCGCGCGGATCACGCCGATGTGGGTGACGACCACCCAGCGCCGCCCGGCGAGCTTTGTTTGATGATCATCGAAGAAGCCTTGGACCCGGGCCGCGAGGTCCGCGAAGGACTCCCCGCCCGGCGGCGCGGCGGTGAGGTAGTCCGCCCAGTACGCCTGAATCCGGGGCTCGTCTTCAGCGGTGAGCGCCTCCCAGGACCGGCCCTCCCAGGCGCCCATGCGCTGCTCCCGCAGGGCGGGGCTCGTCCACAGCGGCAGGTCCAGGTCGGCGGCGATGCGCTCGGCGAGGGCGCGGCAGCGGGAGAGGTCCGAGCTGATCACCCCCTCTGGACGGGGCAAACGCTCCAGCACATGCCGCCGCAGGGCCTCGCCCTCGGCCTCGCCCTTGGGGGTGAGCGGCAGGTCGAGGTGCCCATAGGCGAGGCGCGCGCCGCCGGTGTCGACCTCGCCGTGGCGCAAGAGGTGCAGGCTCGTCACCTGTCGAGAGGGGAGCGCGCGCTCGGTGACCGCGTCGAAGGGGGGCATAAGCTCTCCAGCAGCGAGGAGGATATAGCGCGTCGGCGCCCGTCGGCGCAGCGACGGAGGTGCACGATGGCGAAGCGGCTAGACGGCAAGCGGGTGCTCATCACGGGGGCGAGCCGGGGCATCGGCGCGGCCATCGCCGTCGCGGCGGCGGCTGAAGGCGCGCGGGTGCTGCTCGCGGCGCGAAAGTTGCCCGGCTTAGACGCCGTCGCTGAGCACATCCGCGCCAACGGAGGCGAGGCCGAGGTCTTCCCCTGCCACGTCGGCCAGCTCGACGCCGTCGAGGCCCTGGTGAACGAGGCCGAGCGCCGTTTTGGTGGCCTTGACGGCCTGGTGAACAACGCCGCGACCAACCCCTACTTCGGCCCCGCCTTGGGCACCCCCTGGGCCGCCTTCGACAAGACCTTCGAGGTCAACGTGAAGGGCCCCTTCGCCCTGTCGCTCCAGGTCGGCGGGCGCTGGGCAGACGCCGGCCAGAAGGGCAGCATCGTCAACGTCTCCAGCATCCTCGGCCTGCGCGCGGCGCCGTTTCAGGCCACCTACGGCATGACGAAGGCCGCCTTGGTCTCGATGACCCGCACCCTGGCCATGGAGCTGGGCTCGGCGGGGATCCGGGTGAACTGCGTGACGCCGGGCCTCATCGACACCCGCTTCGCCGCGGCGATGACCGAGTCCCCGGAGATCCTGCGCCAATACACCGACCGCACGGCGATGGGCCGGGTGGGCCAGCCTGAAGAGGTCGCGGGCATCGTCGTGCACCTGCTCAGCGACGAGTCGGCCTACACGACGGGCCAGATCTTCGCCGTCGATGGCGGCTACCTCGCGTCCTGAGCGCGCTTAGCTGCTCGCGCTGCTGTAACGGCGTAAGGACTGCGTCCAGGCGATCCGGGCGAGGCCCGCGAAGATCACGGCGAAGCCCAGCGCGCCGAGCCCAGCGGAGGGCTTCAGCTCGCCGCGTAGGGCCAAGGCCGGGTAGGTCGTCACGAGGCCGATGGGCAGCACGAAGGTGAGCACAAACCGCACCACGCCCCGGTAGAGCGACACCGGCCAGCGCCCGGCGTCGAGCCCGGCGCGGATCAGCCACGAGAGGTTGTCGACCTTCACGAAGAAGAAGGCGCTGGAGACCACGACCGTCCACAGGCTGTGCAGGAGCGTGAGCCCGGCGAGCATCAACAGCGTCGCCGAGAGCAGCTCCACCGCCCCGGCGTCCACGGCCCGCGCCGCGTAGGCGACGACCCCCGCGCCGACGAGGCAATGCACGAGCTTGAGCGGCTCGGTGCGGTGCAGGCTCACGTAGAGCTGGGCGTCGATGGGCTTGAGCAGCACAAAGTCGAAGGTGCCTTGGCGGACGTGCTCGACGACGGCGCGCAGGTTGGGATCGACCAGGGCCTCCAGAACACCCTGGGCGATGATGAAGAAGCCGACGACGGCCAAGGCCTCCTCCGCCGTCCACCCGGCGAGGGTCGGGGCCTGGTCAAACACCACAAACAGCGGCGCCGTCGTCCACGCCGCCCAGGCGACGGCCATGGCGGCCTCGCCGATAAAGTTCGCGCGGTACCGCATCGTGGTCAACAACGACGCGCGCATCAAGGCCAGGATCGAGACGCCGAGGCTCACGCGCCCACCGCCTCATGGCGCTTGACGCCGAGGTTCCAGGTCATCGCGGCGAGGCCCACGAAGACCCCCACCCAGACGAGCTGGGCGGCGATGAGGCCCAGGGCGTCCTCCCGAGCGACGAGCCCCGCGAGCAGCTCGACGGGGGTGGCGAGGGTCGCCCGAAACGGCAGCCACAACAGGAGCTGCCGCAGCCAGTCGGGGGCGAGCTCCAAAGGAAAGAGGTAGCCCGAGCCCAGGCTCCACAGCCCAAAGTAGACGTTGAACAGCCCGAGGCTCTGCTGGGAGAAGAACGCGAGGCTGCCGAAGATCACCTGGGCGGAGAAGGCGATGGCCCAGGCGAAGACCGCCGAGACCAGGCCCAACACCAGCGTCCAGGGCTCCGGCGTCCACACGAGCTCCGGGCGCCACCACAAGACGCCGACCATGAGCGGGGCGAGGATCACCGCGCGCAGGGGCATCGCCGCGAGGTTCTGGGCGACAAAAAACACCAGAGGGTGCATCGGGCGCAGCAACATCGGGCTCAGCCCGCCGGTGCGGATGTTCTCGTTGAGCTCCCAGACCACCCAAGACGAGGTGATGTGCCGCACGATGAGCGTGAGCAAGAAGTAGCGCGCCATCTCGCCTTGGCCCCAGCCGCCCAAGGGCCCCTCCGCCGCGACGCGGTCCCAGATGAACATCGAGATCAGCGGCGCCGTGGCCGTGAGCACCCAGATCACGAGCTCGGCGCGGTAGGCCACGGCCTCGGCGAGCCCGATGCGCAGAAGGGTGGGGAAGGCGCGAAACATCAGGCGCGCTCAGCGAAGAGCTTCGAGAGCACGTCCTCCAAGGGAGGCTCCTCGATCGAGAGATCGGCGACGGCGACCTGGCGCAGCGCGAAGTCAACGGCGGCGGCGACCTCGGCGGAAGGCAGCCGGGCCACGAGCGCGCCGTCCTCACGCACGAAGGGCCCCAGCGTCTCCGGGGCCTCGTCCCGGGTGCGCACGACGACCTTTCGCCCGCCGCCGTAACGCTCGGCGAGGTCTTTGAGCGGCCCGTCGTAACGCAGCGCCCCGCCCGCGATGACGATGACCCGAGGGCAGAGCGCGGCGATGTCCGCCATGTAGTGGGAGGTGAGGACCACCGTGGCGCCGCTGCGCTCGTTCCACTCGGCGATGAACCGCCGCACGGCGACCTGGGCGCGCACGTCGAGGCCGATGGTGGGCTCATCCAAGAAGAGCACGTCAGGCCGGTGCAAGAGCGCCGCCGCCAGCTCACACTTCATCCGCTCGCCCAAGGAGAGGTTCCGCACGGGCCGGTTGAGCAGGGGCGCCAGCTCCAACAGCTCGATGAGCTCCTCTTGGGTGCGCTTGGCCTCGGCCTCGTCGAGCCCAAACAGGGCCCGGTTGAGCGCGAAGGTCTCTTTGGGCGGCAGATCCCACAAGAGCTGCTGCTTCTGGCCCATGACCAAGGTGATGCGCCGCAAGAACGCCGGGTCACGCTTGGAGGGGTCAAACCCAGCGACGACCCGCTGCCCGGAGGTCGGCACGAGCAGGCCCGAGAGCATCTTGAGGGTGGTCGTCTTGCCCGCGCCGTTGGGGCCCAAGAAGCCGACACGCTCCCCGGCTTGAATCGAGAACGAGAGGTCGGCGACGGCCCGCACCTCCTCGACCTCGCGGGAGAAGATGGAGCGAAGGCTGCCCCAGAGCCCCTCCCCACGCTTGGGGACGGTGTAGACCTTGTTGAGCGCGGTGACCTGAATCATCGCCGCTTGTGTATCCCGGCGCGGCGCCGGGGCCGACCCCAAGGAAAGACGACGGCGAGGGGGTCACCCTCGCCGCCGCGCTGGAGTCGCCGGTTCTCGGCTTAGAAGTAGAAGCTCAGGCCGCCGATGCCCTGGAGCGCGCCGGGGCTGGAGGGGTCGTCGCCGTCTACGTTCAGGCTGTGGATGTAGCGGGCCTCGACACCAAGCGCCGCGCTCTTGCCGATGGCCAGCTCCAGGCCGAGGCCGCCGTGGGCGCCGAGCGCGCTGTCTTGCACCTGGGTGTTGTAGACCGCCACGCCGTCGGACCACTGGTCGTCATAGCTGCGCTTGCTGTAGGTCGCGCCGAGGCTGATGTAGGGGCTCACCCGAGACCAGGGCGCCACGAAGAGCTGCACCGAGGGCTGGAGGAGGTCGGTGCGACGCTCAGAGGCCGAGTCGAAGGAGTCGTCGTAGACGGTGTAGCCGAGCTCCAGGCCCACGGCCTCCACGGGGCGGTAGCGGAGCTTGGCGCCGACGCCGTTGTCGGCGAAGGTGGCGCCGTCATCGTAGCCGCCGACATACCCACCGGCGTGCACCCCGACGGCGAAGGTGTCGTTGCGGTCGATCTTGCGGTCGGGCAGAGGCGCCGCCTCGACCTGGGCCACGCCGCCCGTCGAGTGGTAGTGGTGGTGGTGAGAGGGGGCGGGGCCGTAGATGAACACGCCGTGGTACCAGCTCACGGGCACGGGGCGGTAGGCGTAGTAGGGCTGGTAAGAGTAGTACCAGCGGTGAACCGGGGTGTAGGGCCGGGAGTGCACGGGCCGAGACGGGCGGTAGTAGTCGTGGGGCCGATCGTGGCCAGGACGCGCGCCGCCGGTGCTGGGCCGGTAGTCGGGGCGGTCGTGGTTGGAGGGCCGCGAGCTGACGGTGTCGCCGCGGCTGCCGCCGGTGGAGCCCTGGCTGCTGGGCCGATCCGAGGGGTGGTAGGAGTCGGGGCGGTCGCTGCCGCCGCTGTCTACGACGCTGTCGGGGCGGTCGTTGTCGGGCCGATCGACGTCGGGGCGTGAGCCGCCGGAGGTGCTGCCGCCGGGCCGCGTCACCACGGCGCCGCCGGTGCCGGGGCGCTGGAAGCCGTCACCCGGGGTCGTGCCCTGGTCGGGGCGGTAGATGACGCCGCCGGTCTGGCCGCCGGGGCGAGGGCTCACGGTGCCAGGGCCCGCGACGACGCCGCCCTGCTGGGGGTTGGAGAGGCCGCCTTGCTGACCGGGGAAGGACGGGCTCGTGCCGGGGGTGGGGCCCTGACCCGCGCCCTGACCGGGGCCCGCGACGACGCCGCCGCCCTGCTGGGGG
>JBEAVX010000232.1:0-2625 GCA_041160755.1 Pseudomonadota bacterium | reverse complement strand
GACGACGACGCCTGAGACGAAGCCCGTCGTGGATGAGACGACGACGACGCCTGAGACGAAGCCCGTCGTGGATGAGACGACGACGACGCCTGAGACGAAGCCCGTCGTGGATGAGACGACGACGACCCAGGTCGATGAGACCGTCGCGGTGGTCGATGAGACGACGACCAAGACGCCCGCGGCCGGCGATGAGACGCCCACGACGACGACGCGCAAGCCGTCCGCCGAGCTGCAGACCAAAGCGAACGACGTGCTCAAGCAGATCAACGACGCCAACGCCTCGGTCACCGATCCCAAGGTGAAGGCCGCGAACGAGGCGGCGGCCAAGAAGATCGATCAGATCCTCAACGAGCAGGCCCCCGGCGTCACCGACGCGCTCAAGACACAGTTCATGGACGAGCTCTCCGCGCAGATCGCCAACCCGGCGAACGCGGGCAAAGACATGTTCACGCTCATCCGTGACACCGTGAACGCGGCGTCTGTGAAGGATGCGAACGGTCAGATCCAGAACAAGTACCTCAAACAAGGCGAGGCGATCCCGCTGGACGCCCTCCAGAACGCCGGGAACATGAGCCGACTGTATGGCACCGACAAGGTGTTCAACATGCTCACCCCCCAGGCCAAGGCCGACCTCACCGCGGCGGGCGTGACGAAGGACACCTTCGGGAGCTTCTTGGCGAACAACCCCAGCTACGACCTGCGGGTGAACCTCGATCCCAAGGCCTTCGTCGAGGGCTACAACGACGTGGCCTGGTGGGGCCTCCAGTCCGAGGGCGTGGCGACCAACGTCACCGAGCTCATCGACGCCTTGGCCTTGAACCCCGAGTACTACCAGCAGGGCGGCATCCGGTTCAACGCGACGCCGGAGACCATGGCCCAGGCCGGGGTGACGAAGCCCACGGCGTTTGACGGCATGTTCCCCGAGTGGGTGCCCACGGACGTGGACAACCCCTTCGGCGTGACCGGCGGCGGCAAACAAGAGGGCGTGGCCCCGCGCATCGAGGTCAAGGATATCGGCCAGATCGAGGTGTTCGCCGGCACGCCCGATCAGCTCGTCACCGGCCGCGGGAGCCCGCTCAAGGAGACCTTCACCAACGCGGGCGACACCAACGGCGCGGCGCTCGTGGACGGCGTGATGACCTCGTCCGCGTCCAACGACGTGAAGGCCCGCTTCTTGAAGGAGTTTGAGGCCCAGGTGAAGGCGAACCCGGGCAAGTCGAGCCAAGACGTCTACAACGACGTGTTGTCGAGCAACCCCGACTTCGCGGCCGTGAGCCCGGCGACCACGAACCCGATCACGACGCCAGACACCAACAAGCTCAGCGGCAAAGAGCTGGCCTTGACCAAGGGTTACCCCGAGGCGCCCGAGGGGTATCACTGGGCGGCGAGCAGCAAGGGTGAGCCCTACCTGCGCCGGAACCCGGGCAACTCCCAAGAGAACTACCCCAAGCTCCGCTACGACAACACGAACAAAGAGTTTATCGACACGAAGACGGGGCAGACCTTCAAGACGCCCGCTGAGGTTGAGGCGCTCGTCAAGGTGCAGAACACCACCAAGGGCTCCCGCCCAGACCCGGTCGATTACATCCCCCCGGACAAGATGGCGGCGCACCTTGAGAAGTTCAAGGATGGCGCGAGCTACCTCGTCCCCAAGGACGTGCTGGATCGTTTCGGTCGTGACAAGCTCGGCTGGCCGGACAACTCGCAGTTCGTCATGACGAAGGGTGAGCTGGACGCCGTGCTCGCGAAGGCCAACGGCGACATCTCCATCATCGAGCAGGAGCTCGGGATCCCGGCGGGCACCTGGGCGGGCCGAGAGATGGTGCGGATCGACATCCCCGCGCCGGAGACCCTCAACGTTCGTATGCCCTCGGGCAACGAAGATGGCGCCAACCCGCTCTGGATCCCTGGTGGCAAGCTGCCCACGGGCTATAACGAGGCGGTGGTCAACAACATCCTGTCTGGTGACTACGTCGAGACGCTCGTCATCGGAGGTGGTCCGTGAAGCAGGTCGGTATGGAGCCCTGGGTCTACACCCTCTTTGAGGACGGCGACCGCCTGATCCTCTCCGCGATGGCGGGTGGGGTGGGGCTCTACGAGATCCCGGTGGTGATGAACGCGGCGGAGGTCGCCTCGTACCAGGCCGAGGGCGCCTCGGCGCTCAAGGCGCTGGCGCGCACGATCCGCGACAACCCCAAAGACTTCGCCGATCGCACCGTCAAGCTGCCCAAGCTCTGAGCCGCTTCAGGCAGCGGCCCTCGCGCGCCACCCTGCGCTCAAAGACGGCGCTCGGGCCATCCTGCTCCACGGTGGGGCGGCGATGGACCCGCGCGAGCGGTGGTCTGGGCAACAACGAGCCGTCCGCGCGGCGGGGAGCGTGGGCCTGAAACGCCCTCAACGTGGCGCAGCGCGGCACCCCCAAGCGCCGTGCGGGTCACGCTGCGCCACGTTTTAGGCGGGTCATGCCCACGCACCACGCCGCGCGGACGGCGAGTTGTTGCCCAGACCACCGCTCGCGCGGGCCCATCGCCGCCCCACCGTGGAGCGGGATGGCCCAAGCGCCGTCTTTGAGCGCAGGGTGGCCCGCGAGGGCCGCCGCCTGAAGCGGCTCAGAGCTTGGGCAGC
>JBEAVX010000875.1:0-7882 GCA_041160755.1 Pseudomonadota bacterium | reverse complement strand
GTCTTGCCACTTGCGCGACTCGGTGTTGTTCGCCTTGAGGGCGGTCGGGTCGCAGGCCTTGTCGTTGTAGCAGCGGTCGACCTCGGTCTGGTACGCGGACATCTCCGTGAGGTAGATATCGCGGCCCTCCTCGAAGTAGAGATCCGCGAGGCGAAGCATCAGCTCGGCCCGGGACTCGCCCTGGATGGTGTCGCCGGAGAGGAGCTGCCGCGCGAACTCCATCTCCTCCTGGCGCTTCTGCCGGGCGAGGCGGCGGTACGCCTCAGCGAGACCGGCGGCCTCGGCGCCAGCCGGGGCCGTCAGGACGCGGCGCTCCTCACGAGCGTCACGGTCATCCTGGGCGTACGCCGCGTCACCGAAGGTGGTCACGCCGAGCAGAGCCAGCGTGATGGGCAGCATTAGGGGGCGGAGAGACGACATAAGCGAGGAACTCCTCGGGGCGCCGGGGGCACAGGGTCACGAACGGATGAGGGGATGGGACGGCGGCGACTACTTACAAGAGCCCTGCTCGGTGTAGTAGTAGAAGCCGAGCTCATCCACCCAGAACTCGCCGTTGAAGGGCCAGAAGATGAAGTTCACGTCGGTGGCGAAGTCGACCTGATCGCGGTTGGTGGTCTCCGCGAGGTCGGTGTTCGCGACCTTGTACTGGTAGTCGCTGCGCTGGGCGGAGACGACCTCGAAGCGGATGATCTGGGACTGCGTGAGCAGGTCGCCCAGGTAGTTCGACATACGCGCCATCTCGGAGAGCATCACCAGGCCCGCGCGCTGCTTGTAGCGGCGACGGTCCTCCTCAAAGACGGTCTTGAGGTGAGCGCCGACGCTGTCGAGCCACAGCGACTTCTGGGCGTTGATGAGCTTCTCTTCGTCTTCCATCATTTGCAGATGCTTGACCAACGCGAGCAGGTCTTGGTTCCGCAGGAAGCGCAAGAACATCGACTTGGGCAGCACCGTCTCCTTCTTCACGCCGCCGAAGTAGGCGTCGAAGGCTTGGTCCGCGAGCTTCTTGCCTTCAGCGGTGCTGTACTGCTTCACGAAGTCCTTCAGCTCGTCCTGCATCGGCTTGGCCTTGGCCTCGAAGGCCAGAAGCTCCCGCTCCACCTGGCTGTACTCGCACAGGTTGAAGAAGGTCAGCGCGCGCAGGATGGTGGCCTCGGGGATGAACTCGTCTTCAGCGTAGAAGGGCGAGTGCACCGTGAGCACCTGACCCAAGGTCAGGTTGAGGTCGTTCTGCATGAAGTTGGCCCAGGCGGCCTCGAACAAGGCCTGGGGCCAGTAGTCGGAGCTGCGGGGCACGAGGCTGTAGTAGCGGCTCGACTCGTCGAAGCGCTGGATGCCGTAGTAGATGCGCGCGACGTTGATCAGCGCGAGGTCCTCTAAGGCCTGGACCTCGGCGAGCTCTTGCTCGGTGTAGATGTCGACGTTCTTGGCGTCACGCACGACGTCGCCGAAGGCCTTCACCGCGGACTTGAGCTTGCCCGTGCGGTTGAAGATGACGCCCTCGAAGTACTTGGACTTGAGGTAGAGGTCGCCGGACTTCGTGGAGATCTGGGCGAAGTAACGACGGGCCTCGTTGAGGTTGTCCTCGTCGTAGAGGCGGACGCCCATGAGGTAGTTGAGGTAGTTCTTCGCGGCGCGGGGGTACTCATCGGGCGGGATCTTGTGCACGATGCGCAGGAGCTCGGAGTCATCCCCGGTGAGGCGCGCGATGGCGACGACCTTGGGCAAGGCGTAGTCAAAGAAGCGGTCGGAGGGCCCCTTCTTGACGACCTGCATGAAGTAGTACTGGGCGGAGTGGTACATCTGCAGCTCATAGAGGCTGCGGCCCAGGTAGTAGTAGATCTCGGAGGCGTCGTTGGGGCAGGTGCCGCCCTCCGCGAGGTCGAACAGCACCTTGGACGAGGCCAAGGGCTTCGCGGCCTTGTAGAGATCGACGGCCTCCTCGATCTGGCGACCGCAGCCGTCCTTCGAGGTGCGCTTCTCTTCGCCCTCTTCAGGCAGATCCTCAAAGGAGTCCTTCTTCGTACGCTTCTCGCCGATGCGCTCCTCGTCCTCGAAGGAGGTGTCGCCGCCGCCGCCGCCGCCGGAGGGCTTCTTGACCTCGGGCTCGTCCTCACGGACGATCTCGGTGTCGGCGGGCTGGGCGCTGGCCGACATCTTCTTGGCGGTGTCGACGATCTCTTTGGGCGCGGCGTTGTTGACGAGGCAACGGACGGCGTCGCTCGTGAACACCTCACCGCTGCTCTCCATCGTCTGCACGATGATGTTGGCGGGCACGTTGACGTTGACCATGTTCATGATCTCGTCACACGAGAGCGCCCAAGCGGGGGAAGAGGAGAGCAGCGCGAGGCTGAACACGCCAGCACGGACGAAGCGCGAGGTCTTCATGGGGATGCTCCGAGGGCCAGGCCCGCGTTCTTACTTTTCCAGAGAGTCCATCGAGGGGAAGAAGAAGCCCACGCCGCCGGAGAGGATGAAGTTGTTCTTCATCTCCAGGGTCGTGGAGTTCACCGTCTCAATGTAGATGAGGGACCGACCATCCACACGCACACACACCGTCTCGTTGAAGACGACGCGGGCGCCACCGCCGAAGTTGCTCGTGGAGTGGAACTGCACCTCCGTCGCGATGGCGATCTCTTCGCCTTCGGCCTGGAGGGCCTCTAGGTCGTCCACCGTCTGGGTCACGCCCATGCCGAAGGCGCCGTAGATGTCGAAGTTGATGATGCGGTTGCCGTTCAGCGCGACCTTGCCGTAGATCGGCGAGAACAAGAACGTGCCGTTGGCGACGAGCTGCAGCTTCGAGATGTCGGGGGAGACGTGGTTCTTGTCGACGAGCTGCTCGGTGATGGGCTTCCAGTCGCCGCGGCCCAGGTCGGGGGAGTAGGCGAGGTTGCCCTCGATCGCGAAGATCTCGGTGAGGTGGTAACCGAGGCCGACGCCGACCATGTAGCGGTTGAGGAAGGGGTCGTTCGTGACGAAGCCGACGTTGGGCACGGCCTCGAAGCGGCCGAGCTTGAGGAAGGTCTTGGGCGGCACCACCTTGATGAGCCGCTTGATCTCCTCCGTGGCCTCGTCCTCGATGACGTTCTCGGCCTTCACGCCGACGCGGTCGTCGATGTCGCCGTCTTTGAGGGCCTTCTGCTCCTCGGAGACGGTCTCTTCGCGGGGGCCGCCGAGGATGTCGTCGAGGTCGTCGTCCTCGGCGGGCTCGTCCTCGTCTTGGGCCAAGGCGTCGAGGGTGGCGTCGGCGCCCAGAAGCTCCGCGTCGACGGGCTCCGCGGCGATGGCGAGACCGCCGAAGGTGGAGAGCGTGAGCAACGCCAGGGACCGTGAGATCAGTCGCATGGTGGACATCCTCCTAATTCGGGGCTCAGAAGTTCGTGACGCGGGGCTTCATGGTGGGGAAGTACATGGACACGCCCGCCGACGCCAAGAAGTTGTTGTACACGCGGTTCTCTTGGGCGTCGCTGTCGTCCAGCGGCGTGTAGTCGGGCTCCCGACCCACGTAGAGGAAGGAGCGCGCGTCGAGCTTGAGCGCGACGGACTGGTTGAGGAAGAAGTCCATGCCGATGCCGAGGTTCAAGGTCGGCTTGACAAGGTTCGTCTTCGTGCCGAGGGAGACCGGCGGGTACACGCCTTGGGCGTCGAGGTCGTCGTCCCACTGGGCGTAGTACTCGGCGAGGGTCAACATGCCGACGCCGGCGGTGCCGTAGAAGTCGAAGTTGACGACGCTGGCGCCGACGAGGTTGATCTTGCCGTACACCGGGGCCCAGTTCGCCGAGAAGGTGGCGCCGAGCACCATCTTGTCCAGCGGCTGCTGGAAGTCGGTGTTGTCGGTGGAGGTGTGCGCGATGACCACGAGGGTGTTCGCGAGGTCTTTGAGGTCGGCCGTGCCGAGGTCGGGCGAGTAGAGCAGCGTGCCACCCATCGAGAAGGTCTCGGAGAGGTGGTAGGCGACGAGCACGCCGCCGACGTAGCGCTGCACCATCGGGTTGTTCGGCACGACGCCGAGGACAGGGGCGATCTCGAAGCGCTCTTCTTTGAGGAAGAAGCGGTTCTGCACGACGTCCTTGGTGGCGTCGGTGGCTCGCACCTGCTCAAGGGCCTCTTGGGCAGGGGTCTTCGCGAGGGCGCTGGGGGAGGTGAGGGCCGCCGCGACGAGCAGGGCGCCGTGAAGGACCCCAGCGAGCTTCGCTTGAGCCGAGTTGGACAGGGACATCATCGCTCGCTTCTCCGGGCTTGACGGGCGGCAGCAGTGGGGGAGGTGCGTTCGCATAGACGCGGAAGGATAGCACAAGCGCCGAGCATAGGCTTGGCGCGTCCTTGTCACGGGCGTGTCAAGGACACGCAGGGCAAGGGCGCACGGTTAGCCGGATCCAGGCCAGAGTGTCAAGCGCGGCGCGAACTTCTGCGCGTTGGATGTCCGATTTAGGCCTCAGATCGGGCCGCCCGTGGAGGGCGATCACCAAGCGCGAAGGCGCAGATCGCCCCCGGCGCCTCACCCTTCGACCTCGACGGTGAGCGTGAACCAGCCCATGCCGCCCCGGCGATCTCGCACGACGGACCAGATCGTGAGCGTGTCGGAGAGGGGATCCACAGGGGCGGTCCAGTCCACGGCGCTGTTGGGGTAGAGGGAGTAGTTGACCTCGTAGGATCCATCGGTCGCGTAGAACGTGAAGTAGGGCTCCTCGACGCGGGCCTCGGTGACGCCGTCGGAGGTGACGAAGTCGTACTCGTCGATGGCGTCGTCGCTGAGGATCGGCTCGATGGAGTAGGTCTGCCCACGCTGGACCGTGAGCACGTCGCCGGGCATCACGTCGATCAGGTCGTCGATGCGCAGGTGGGGGATGTCGGGGTTGGTGTTCGGCTGGGCGCTCTCGGAGACGGGCAGGCGCTTGATGCCGAGCTCCAAGAGGTCGTCCTGGTCAAGCTCCTCGATGGCGCCGAGGTCGGTGTCGCCGGGCAGCGCGGAGAGCGTGAGGAAGTAGTTTTTGCCCTCGGCGCGGTCCTCCTCAGCGAGATCGTCGAGGAGGTCCACCGGCACCTGCAGGCTCGGCGGCAGGAGGGGCTCGACGCCCAAGAGGCTGATGGCGTCGGGGTCTGTGGTGTCGCAGCCGAAGCTAGACGAGGACTCCAGCACGCAGCCGGTCCAGACGATGAGCAGGTCTTGGGCGGGATCCACGGCCAAGGAGGTGAAGGAGACGAGGTCGCCGGGCCGGGGCTCGGCGGGCTCGGCGCGCACGGCGAGCAGCCGGGTGCGGTCGACGAACCAGGACGGGCTCAAGGTCTGGGTGAGGCAGCCCGAGAGCAGCAGCAGGGCGAAGGGCATCACAGGAACACCTCGATGTTGACGCCCGGCGAAGGGATGAACGGCAGCCCTCGGATGTAGGCGGACTCGGTGTAGTCGTAGTTGTACTGAACGAACTCGGGGTTGACCCCACGGTAGGCGTTCAGGAAGTCCACGTAGGTGTTCATGCGCCACTGCTTGAAGGTCCAGGCCTTGTCGATGCGCAGGTCCAAGGCGACGAAGGACGGCAGGCGCTCGCTGTTCGTGTCGCCGGAGCTGAACGCGGTGTAGAAGTCCTGGTCGATGTCGTAGACGCCCCCGGCGTAGGGGGTGTAGGGGTTGCCGGTGACGTACTGGAAGCGGCCGCTGGCCTCGATGCCGTAGGGCAGCTTGTAGCCGCCGACGACGGTGAGGATGTGGGTCTGGTCGAAGTCGAACAGCACCCACTCGGAGTCGGGGTAGTCCCGGCGCTCGCTCTTGGACAAGGTGTAGCTCACCCAGCCGAAGGTCTGGTTGATCGCGGCCTGGCGCAGCATGAACTCCAGGCCCTTCACCCGACCGACGCCCTCGTTGGTGTTGAACTGGTCGGTGGAGAGGCTCTGCAGCTCGCGGTTGGAGACGATGAGGTTGTCGAGGTCTTTGGAGAAGACCTCCAGCTCGACGCTGAGGCCTTGGGTGAGCTGATGTTCGTAGCCCAGGGTGGACGTCCAGGCGCGCTCGTTGACGAGCTCCGTGCGGACGTCGGGGTTGGGCTGGTAGGCCTCAAAGGGCTGGGGCGGCTGGCTGTAGATGCCCGTGGCGGCCTTGAGGAAGCCACCCTTGACCACCTTGGCCCGGGCGATGACGCGCGGGTCGAAGGACACGGTGTCCAGCTCATCGACGATACGCACCGGGGTGACGCGCAGGCCGGGGGTGATGAGCAGGCGCTCGGGATCCTTGAACGGGCGCCAGTTGGCCTTGAGGTAGACGTCGGGGCTCCGCGCGAGGCCCTTGCCGCTCAGGGTGAAGGTCTCCCGCTCGGCGAGGGGGTCGTACTCGACCAGGGCGCTGGGGTTGAACGGCAGGCCGAACTCGAAGGTGGCGCCGCCCCACAGCCAGTCGATGCCGGGGATGACCTCGATGGTGGGGTGAGGGCGCCACACGGCCTCGCCGCGAACCTGCCAGATCCACTGATCTTGGGTGATCTGGAGGGACTGGCCCGAGCCGAGGTAGGTGTAGTCCCAGCCAAAGGCCGGGGTGATCTTCGCGGTGAGCTGGTCGGAGAAGCGGTGCTCGACGGTGACCAGCGCCCGCTGCGACCAGTAGTTGACCGCGAAGTCGTCTTGGGTGTCTTGGTCGGTGCCTTGGGCGACGCCGTCATCGCTGCCGACGAGGAGCTTGTCGGAGAAGCCAAAGACGAAGGCGGTGATGCGGGTGTCGTCGAGGCCGGTGTAGCCGTAGCGCACCTGGTAGTCAGCCCAACGAGGCCGCACGACGAAGCCCGAAGCGCCGTATCGTGGCACCAAGGGCAGAATGGCGTCGATGTACGAGCGCCGGGCGGCGACGCCGATGTGGTGATTCCCGCTCTCGCCGAGGCGGCCCTCGTAAAAGCCTCCGCTGTCGAGCAGATCCGTAGACCAGACGAGGCGGCCTTGCTCGGGCGCCTCTTGTTTGATCTTCACGTCGATGACGCCGCCGGTGGTGCGGCCGTACTGCGCGCCGTAGTTGCCCGGTAGGTAGTCCACGGCGCCGATGAGGTCGGGGTTGAAGACCGAGACGTAGCCGCCGAGGTGGTAGATGAACGGGATCCGGACGCCCTCGACGTAGACCCCGGAGTCTTCAGGGTTCGAGCCCCGGATGATGAGCACGCCGGTGCCGAAGGGGGACCGCGCGGCGCCGGGCAAGGACTGCACCACACGGATCGGGTCGCCGAAGGTGCCGGGGATACGCTTCACCTCGCCCATGGTGATGGTGCGCTGGGTGACCTCGACCTTCTCTTTGCGGTAGACGCCCATCGCCGCGTCTTGATCGTAGGACTCGTTGCGCACCCAGGCGACGACGTTCGTGGCCTCCCCCTCGATGAGGACGACGTCGACCTCTTGGGTCTGCCAGCCGGGGCGGGCGATGACGACCTTCGCGGGGCCGACGGGCACGCCGCGCAAGGCGAAGCGGCCCTCGGCGTCGGTCATGGTCGCGAGATCGGTGCCGGGCACGGCGACGCTCATCTCGGGCAAGGGGCGCCGGGTGGCCATCTCGACGACCTGGCCTTCGAGGTTCACCGGCAGCTCGACGACCTCCTCCACGATGGGCGCCTCGGGCAGCGCGCCCTCCGTGGTCGCCGCGTCGAGCACGAAGCCGTACTCAAACTCCAAGGCCACGGGGACCGGCCCGGACGCGTCTTCAGCGGGGGAGAAGACGAACTGTTTGGCGGCCTCGACCGCGGCCTCGTCGAAGCCCCAGCCCGCGCTCTCTAAGACGGTGACGTTGTAGACCTGGCCGGTCTCGTTCACCTCCAAGAGCAGCAGCACGATGCCCTCGACGCCCGCGTCTTTGGCCTCTTGGGGGAAGGTGGCCTGGACGAACTGGAGGAGGGCGGGATCCTTGACGAGGGGCGGCGGG
>JBEAVX010000219.1:0-2531 GCA_041160755.1 Pseudomonadota bacterium | reverse complement strand
CTGTGTGGATTAGGGCGCGGGTGGACGACGCCGCCACCCGGGCCTCGCTGGTGACCACCCCGGCGCCGAGGAGGTCACCCAAGGACGCGCTGCCTTTGGGCTCGGGCAAGGTGAGCGGCGTCGCCCAGCGTGGGGTGAGGTCGGGGCCGAGGCGCTCTAGGGTGTAACGCCCGGGGGTGAGGCGGCGGAGCACGACGACGTCGCCGCCCGGCAACGCGAAGGACTCCGAGCGGCTGGGCACGCCGTTGAGCTCGACCACACGCCAGGCCGAGACCGGGCGCGGGGGCTCTTGGGCGAAGGCGACGCCGGGCAAAAGGCCGAGGAGCGCCAAGAGGAGCCCCAAGAGGAGCGCGGCGAGGCGAAGGAGCGACTTGGGCATCACCACGGCTCATCTCCTCCCGGGCGCCGCGCGGGCGCCTCAGCCGAGCTTGTTGAGGCCAAGATAGGCCGCGATGAGCGTCAGGACAGGCACCACGAACCACATGGGCTTCGCGAGCTCGGGCTTGCGGTACGGCACGGCGATGGCGAGGCCCAGAAGCACCCAGATCAAGAGCTTGGGGTGAACCCAGCCGGGGATGCCCGAGATGCCGAGCTTGGCCAACATGCCGAAGCCGCCGACGAGCAGGAGGAGCAGGCCGACGCCGTGGGTGCCCGCGCCGAGGCCGCGCGCCTTGTCCGAGAGCTTGTCGCCGCCTTGCATCGCGAAGAAGGCCCGGGCGCCGAGAGACATGAGCACGAGGGCCATGCCGACGAGGTGCATCAGCTTGTAGGTGTTGAGGTCCATGGGGTCTCCGGTGGGGTGGCGGGCTCCTGTATCCTCCCGCGCGGCGGGGCGCTCAGGCGGGGCCTAGGCCGGGTGTAGCCCACGGGCGAAGCGGAGGATGCGCTCGCCAAGCTCGCCGGGGCGCTCCAGGTGGGGGGAGTGGCCGTACACGACGGGGCGCTCCAGGCGCGCGCCGGGCGGGAGGTGCTGGGCGAAGAACTCCCGCTGCTCCTCCAACAGCGCCCGCTCTTGTTCGCCCCACAAGACGAGGCTGGCGCTGGGCAGGCGCCGGAGCTCCTCGACGCTCAGCTCGTCTTGGGCGCCGACCCCCCAGACGAGGCGGCGCACCCACGGGCGGCTGAGCTGGGCCCGGGCGAGCACGGCGAGCAGGTGAAGCTGGGGGCCGCGCTGGGTGAACACCCGGGACACGAGGTCGAGGGCGTCGGCGTGGCGCTCGGGGCTGAACCGGCGCTTGAGCACGGCGCGGCGCTCCGGGGGCACCGGCGCGCCGGAGGGGCTGTTCACCATGAGGCCGAGCACCCGCTCGGGGTGCCGGGACGCGAAGCGGATCGCCAAGAAGCCGCCCATGGAGTTGCCGAAGATCACCGAGGGCTCGTCCAGATACGCCGACAGCGCCTCGTTGAGCCCCTCGGCCAAGGCGGAGACGCTGGGCTCGGGCGGGGTGTCGGAGAGGCCGTGGCCCGGGGCGTCGGGCAGGATGAGCCGCCGGGTGTGGGGGCGCAGGGCCCGCACGAGGGCCTGGTACTGCGCGCCCCGGGCGCCGAGGCCGTGCATGAGCACGATCGGCGGCAGCGCACCGCCGCCTTGGGCGTGCATCAGGTGCACCCGCCCCTGCCGCGTCGGGACGTGGTGGCTCGTGAAGCCTTGGCGCCGAAGGCTCCAAAGCGCGATGGACTCGACGACGCTCCCCATGACGTGCTCCTGAGGCCCCAAGCCTAGGCACTCACGCGGGCGCGTCAATGCGCCGGGGCGCTACTTCATCGCCGCGAGGCCGAACAGCGCCACCGAGCAGGCGAGGCTCAAGAACCACACGACGCTGCGGGGGTTGCCGGCGTTGGCCAGGTAGAGCACGCCGTAGAGCACACGCAGCACGACCCAGGCGACGGCGACGGCGGCGGACTTGTCTGCGTCCGCGCCGACGATGTGGTTCACGACGACCGCCGGGGCGAAGGCCGCCAGGGCCTCGAAGCTGTTCTTGTGGGCGGCGATGGCCCGGGCGGCGCGGCCCGTGAGCTTGGCCTGCTGGGCCCGGGGGTTGAAGTTGTCGAAGCCCCCTTCAGCCTTCGCGCGGTCTTCAGCGGTGAAGGGCACCCACACGTAGGGCAGCAGCACGGCGGCGAGGAGGCACCAGAAGGGGATCGTCACGGGTCACCTGGGGTTGGAGGTGGCCTGAGCATACGCCTCGCCGGAGGCCGACGATCAGAGCTTGAGCCCCGCCGCCACCCGCGCCGCGCGCAGCGCCCTCCGCAGGGGCATCGGGCCGGGATCCTCCTCACGCAGGGCGCGGAGCGTGTCGAGCCCGGCGTAGATGCTCGCCTCCACCGCCCGGCGCAAGGCCCAGGCGCCGTCGTCGCCTTGACCCGCGAAGGCCCCGGCGTCGATGGGCTCCCCCACGAAGAAGTACAGCCGCACAGGCCGGGGGATGGGCGTGCCGAGCACCCCCAAGGCCAAGGGCCAGACGCTCTCCTCGGGCATCCCCAGCGCGCGGTAGACCGGCTTGAGCACCCGCCCGGCCCGGCCCTCCATC
>JBEAVX010000804.1:0-16648 GCA_041160755.1 Pseudomonadota bacterium | reverse complement strand
GTCTTGCCCTGAGCGGGCCCTGTCCCCCAAGCACACGCCGGGTTAAGGCGGCCTCCCCTTCTGAACGGAAGCCTCATGGACGCCGCCCTCACCCCCCGCGCCAAAGACTACTCCCAGTGGTACCTCGACGTCATCAGCTCAGCGCAGCTCGCTGACTACTCGCCGGTCAAGGGCAGCATGGTGCTGCGGCCCCACGGCTACGCCATCTGGGACGGGATGCGCACGGATCTCGACCGCCGGTTCAAGGAGACGGGGCACGTCAACGCGTATTTCCCGCTGTTTATCCCCGTGAGCTTCCTCTCCAAAGAGGCCGAGCACGTCGAGGGCTTCGCCAAGGAGTGCGCGGTCGTCACCCACCACCGCCTGCGCGCGGCGGTCGGCGGCGGCGTCGAGCCCGACCCGGCCTCCAAGCTTGAGGAGCCGCTGGTCGTTCGGCCCACCTCGGAGACGATCATCTGGCACATGTACGGCCAGTGGATTCACTCTTGGCGTGACCTGCCGATCCTCATCAACCAGTGGGCGAACGTCGTGCGCTGGGAGATGAAGACCCGCCCCTTCCTGCGCACCGCCGAGTTCTTGTGGCAAGAGGGCCACACCGCCCACGCCACCCGGGACGAGGCCGTCGAGGAGGCCCGGAAGATGCTCGGCGTGTACTGCGACTTCGCCCGGGAGTTCTTGGCGATCCCCGTCATCCCCGGCGTCAAGTCGGCGTCGGAGCGCTTCGCGGGCGCGGTGGACACCTACACCATCGAGGCGCTCATGCAGAACGGCTGGGCGCTCCAGGCCGGCACCTCGCACTTCTTGGGCCAGAACTTCGCCAAGGCCTTTGACGTCACCTTCCAAGACGCCGACGGCACCCGCAGCCACGTCTGGGCGACGTCGTGGGGCGTCTCCACCCGCCTCGTCGGCGCGGTCATCATGACGCACAGCGACGACACCGGCCTCGTCCTGCCCCCCACCGTCGCCCCGATTCAGGTCGTCATCACGCCGATCTGGAAGAGCGACGCCGAGAAGGAGTCCACCCTGGCCTTCGCCCGCAAGGTGAAGGACGCCCTGCACCCCGCCGTGCGGGTGGTGCTCGACGAGCGCGACGGCGTGAAGCCCGGCGCCAAATACTTCGAGTGGGAGCGGAAGGGCGTGCCCCTGCGCCTGGAGATCGGCCCCCGGGACGTCGCCAACAACGCCGTCTTCGCGGCCTCCCGCACCGGCGGCAAGAAGTTCGGCATGGCCTTCGACGGCCTCCTTGCTGCGGTGCAGCAAAAACTCGCCGAGATCCAGACCGAGCTCTACGACCGCGCCTTGGCCCGCCGCACGGAGTCTACGCACCGCGTCTCCAGCTACGAGGAGCTCAAGGAGCGCGTCGAGGCCGGTGGGCTGTTCTTGGTGCCTTGGCACGACGACGCCGACTGGGAGGCCCGCATCAAGGAGGAGACCCGGGCGACCATCCGCTGTTTCCCCATCGAGGGCCAAGACGAGGCCATCGGCAAGACCTGCTTCGCCTCGGGCCGTCCGGCGACCCACATGGCGATCTTCGCCCGCGCGTACTGAGCGCCCGGCCCGCCGCGCCCGCTCAGCCCAGCCAGACCAGGCTGTGCTGAACCGGGCCGGTCGGGCCCTCCAGCTCAAAGTCGTCTCCGGCCTCTAGCTCCAACAGCCCCTCGCCCATGGGGGAGGACGGGCTGATGACCCGCACGGAGACGCCGTCCACCTCGATGCGCCCGCCGCCGACGGGGGCGATGAACAGGAGCTCGCGCCGGGGGCCGTCCACCTCGACCAAGGCGCCGACCTGGGCGGTCGGCGGGTCGAGGGGCAGGCTCGGGTCAAAGAGCTGGTACCACGCCGTGAGCTGGCGCAGCTCGGCCACCCGCCAGGCCTGGCCCCGGGCGAGGTAGCTCGCCTCGGTGGCGCGGGTGTCGTACTTGCCTTCGGAGCGGGTCTCGGCGGAGGACGCCTCGTCTCGGGCCATGGCGGCGACGGACTCGACGGCGTGCAGCTCAGCTCTCAGGGCGTCGCGTAGGGCGGCGACGACCGCTTGTTTGGTGGGGCGCATCATGCCGCTCTAACCCAGCGGCAGGCGCCGCGCCGTGGGCTGGGATAGTGGACACCACCACCTACGCCCGGAGCCCCAATGTCGGCGCGGAAACTCCTCGTCCTCTCGACCCTCACCGCCACGCTCATCGCCTGCGCGGAGACCCCTGCCCCGCCGCCCGAGCCGATGGTCGGCCCCGTCGCGCCCGTCGCCGTGCCGAGCCTCCCCCACGAGCTCGGCGCCATGGTCATCCCCGCCGACAACCCCCAGACCGACGCCAAGGTGAAGCTCGGCCACCAGCTCTTCTTCGACAGCCGCCTCTCGAAGGACGGCTCGCGGTCTTGTTACTCCTGCCACATGAACGAAGACGGCAACGGCGGCCACGACCCCATCGCCGTCGGCGCCGGGGACAAGGTGCTCACGCGGCACAGCCCGGTCATCTGGAACGTCGGGTTCCTCGGCGCGTACTACTGGGACGGTCGCTCAGACAGCCTAGAGGCCCAGGCCACCGCCGCCTGGGCCGGGGGCAACATGGGCGTCGGCAAAGACAACCTCGGCGCCAAGGCCGCGGAGATCGCCGCCATCGCGGGATACGCCGCGCAGTTCAACGAGGTCTTCCCCGGCGAAGGCGTGACGCCGACGACCATCGTGAAGGCCCTGTCCGCCTACGAGCGCACCTTGGTCTGTGACGACACGGCGTTTGACCGCTACGCCAAGGGCGACGCCATGGCGCTGAACGACGCCCAGCGCGCCGGGCTAGAGCTGTTCATGGGCAAGGCCGCCTGCGTGAGCTGCCACGCGCCGCCGCACTTCTCCATCGCGTATGGTGGCCCCGGGGTGTACTTCAACGTCGGCGTCGGCACACAGAGCGCCTCGCCGGAGAGCGTCGATGTCGGCCGCATGAGCGTCACCAAGGCCGAGTCCGACTGGGCGGCGTTTAAGGTCCCCAGCCTACGCAACGTCGCCAAGAGCGCGCCGTACTTCCATGACGGCTCCGTGGCCGACCTCAAAGGCGCCGTGCGGCTGATGGCGGCGGGTGGTGTCCCCAACAAGAACCTCAGCCCGCTGATCGTGGACCGGGGCCTCACCGACGCCGAGCTCGACAGCCTCGTCGCGTTCTTGGGCGCGTTGGACTGCGGGAAGGGTCTGGAGCAGCCGACCTTGCCTTAGGCGCAGACGCCGGCTGCACCGCGCCTGCGCAGCCGCTGCACAGACGCGCCTGAGACTCTCCTCGGCGCCGCCTCACACCCGAGGCGGCGCCGAGGCTACTCTGGGGACATGACAAACCCGCTCCTCGCCGCCGCCGTCCTGATGGGTCTCTCCGCCTGCGTCACCGCCGAGGAGGGCCCGGCGCCGCCGCCGCCGTTCACCGCGGCGCTCGCTGAAGGCGCCCGAGGCTGGGCAGACGCCGGGCTCAACGCGGAGGACTACGGCACCGGCGTCGCCTTGTTTGACGCGGAGTGGCTGTTCGGCACACAGATGATGACCGCCGTAGGCCTCGGCCAGCTCATCTTACAACACCCGGGCGAGCGTGAGGAGAGCCTGCCCAAGATGGAGCAGGCGCTGCACGCCATGCTCTCTGAAGAGGGCCTCGCGTTCGATCGGAAAAAATACAAAGGCGTGTCCATCGAGCGGCGTTTGACTGAGAACAAAGGCAGCGCCGCGCTCTTGGGCTATGGCGGCCTCGCCCTGGCGACCCACCGCGCCGTCGCCCCCGAGCGTGAGCTTGTGAACACCGAGCAGGCCTGGGCCAAGGCCATCGCGCGTCGCCTCAAGACGGGCCGGCTCATCGAGACCTACCCCAACGAGATCTACCCCGTCGACAACGCCGCGCTCATCGCCGCCTTGGCCCTGCACGACCAGGTCACCGGCGAGGACCACAGCGCGGCGATCCAGGCCGGCGTGAAGGCGCTCAAGCGGGCCATCGATCCCAAGACCGGCCTGCTCATTCAGGCGATGCGCTCAAACGGCGCGCCCTTGGACACGCCCCGAGGCTCGGGCACCTTCTTGGCGAGCTGGTTTCTGGTGCGCGCCGATCCCGCGCTGGCCCGCGCCCTGTTCGACGCCGGTCGCCGGGAGCTAGAGGGCCGCGTGTTGGGACTGTACGCCATGCGGGAGCACCCCGCCGAGCACGCCGACCGTGGGGGCGACATCGACTCCGGGCCGCTGTTGATGGGCTACTCCGTCTCGGCCACGGGCTTCGCCATCGGCGCGGCGGCCGGGCTGGGCGAGGAGGAGCTCGTCGAGGACCTCCTGCGCACGGCGCGTCTCGGCGGCCCCCTGGCGGTGAACGTTGTGCCCGGCCTCAAGGCCCCCGACGGCGGCGGCGCCACGGGCTCTCACCTCGGCGACGCGATCTTGTTGGCGATGGTCACGACGCCGGGGCGGCCGTGAGGGGGCTCACCTCTGCTCATCCACGAGCTCAGGGTTCACG
Organism: Pseudomonadota bacterium; assembly: GCA_041160755.1. Lineage (GTDB taxonomy): Bacteria > Myxococcota_A > UBA796 > UBA796 > CAJQPC01 > JADKFE01. The sequence continues at coordinate 12,185 of JBEAVX010000804.1, read as the reverse complement.
GTGAACGACACCGTCGCGCTGAGCGCCTCGCCGTAGGAGCGCCCGAGGCCGTCCACGGACTGAACGGTGAGGGTGTGCGCGCCGGGGCCTACGGTGAGGCTCAAGGCGGCGGCGCCGTCGTCGAGGTGGATGACCTGCTCACGACGGGTCACGGGCTCCCCCGCCGGGACCGGGCGACCGTCCACCATCACCACGGCGTAGCCTTGGCCGGGGGTCGGCGCCCCGGCGGGGCCCAGGGTCAGGCCCGTCGTGGTGAACGACACGGCGACGGGGTTCTTGACCACCTCACCCTCTTTGGGCGTGGTGAGGGTGAGCCGGGCCTCTTTGGGGGCCGGGACCAGCGGCGCCAGCTCCTCGGGGGCGCTGCGCTGGCCGAGCTGCTGCCCGGGCGGCGGCAGCGCGTCGGGGCCGGTGGGCGTGGGGCCGGGGTCTTGGGGCTCCACGGCGCCGGAGCAGGCGGTGAGCAGGGCGAAGGCGAAGGGGACGATCCGAGGGCGCATGGGGCTCCGAGTGGGCCTACTCCTTCATCTTCTTGAGCGCGAGGCCAGAGAGCACGGAGGAGACGTTCTTGTTCTTGGCGATCTTGGCCAGGTCCGCCTTGGTGAGGTCTTTGAGCAGGCCGATCGAGATGTTCACCGGGCAGCGCGGGTTGTTCGCCAGCGCCAGCTTGATGGGGTACTTCCGGATCGCCTCCTTGTCCATGCTGATCTCGCGGAAGACCTCACGGGGCAGGTTTCGGTTGCCCGCCGCCGACAGGAGCTCGTTGTCGCTCATTCGTTTGGAGCGCACGACGGCGATGACCACGACCTTGTTGCTGTCTCGAAGCAGGATCTTGCGCGCCTCGGAGTTGCCCAGGTAGGCGAGCTTGATCTTTTTGCCCGGCGACATCGCCTTGATCTGCTCGACGAGGGTGAGCTGCTCCTCGACGGAGGTCTCGTCCTTGTCTCGGATCAGCTCCAAAGGGAAACCCCAGGCGTCTTTGCCCAGGTCCACGGCGAAGCCGCCGCCGAGCTCACCCAAGGCCTGGCGCTGCTCGCGGCTGAGCTTGAGGGCCTCGGCCACCTCGGGGTTGGACATCGGCGACGGCAGCCCCGCCAAGGCCGCCTCGACCTCGGCCTCCACCGCCAGGCGCATGATGGTCGCCTCGTCCATCACCGGCGGCGGCGCACGTTTGGTCTTGGGCCTCGGCGGCGCGTCCTTGGGCGGCGGGGCCATGAGCGCCGCCTCGATGGCCTCGGCCTCGGCCTCGCTCAGCTCCCGCTCGGGCTCCTCCTCCTCGCTCGCCGCCGCCACCCCCGCCGCCGTCTTGGGGCCGCCGAGCTCCGGCGGCACCGTCGGCAGGCACCGATGCAGCTTGAGAAACGACGCCACGCGGTCGCGGTCGGCCGGGGTCACCCGGGGGTTACGCAACAGCGCGAGGTAGATCGTCGGCGTGATGAGCAGGCGCTCTTGGTTGCGCAGCACGGCCTCCAGCAGATCACCCTCGGCGCCTTCAGCGATGCGTAGGCAGGTGCCGTCTTCAGCGTTGGTGACCTTGTAGACGGCCTCCATCAACGTGTCGTCCTCGGGGCGCTGCACGCTGAGCAGGTCGAGGAGCCGGGGGTGCGTGAGCTGGGTCACGCAGCGCGTGAGGGTGTCCTCGGGCATGGTCTTGAGCGTCTTCATCGCCGCCCGGGAGACCTTGCGGTCGGCGTCGCCGATGAGCACAAACGCGAGGTTGACCAAGACCTCCGGGGCGAGGGGCAAGAGGCCCTTCGCCACGGCGAGGCGCGTGCTCAGCGGCGCGTCAGGAGAGACCTTCTCTTGGTGCTCCGGGGGGATCCCCAGACGATCCAGAGCGAGCTGGGACACACGGGCTCCGTGGGCGCGTCTTGCGCCCGGTGCTTCATCTACTCGTCGTCGTCCTCAGCGCGGCGGAACGGCGAGTCGGCGACGATCTTGTCCACGAGGTTCGTGGGCACGTCTTCGTAGCCCTCAAAGCCCGCCGTGTACACCCCCTTTCCGCCGGTCAATGACCGCAGGGTCGGCGCGTACCGCAGGATCTCCGCCAAGGGCACCGCGGCCTGGACCACGGTGTTGCGGCCCCGGGTGTCGATGCCCAAGACGCGCCCACGGCGCCCGGTGATGTCGCCCATCACCTCGCCCATGGTCTCCGAAGGCACGACGACCTCCAGCTTGTAGATCGGCTCCAGGAGCTTCACGCCGCCCTTCTGCATCGCGGCCTGCAGGCCCTTGGAGCCCGCCCTCTGGAACGCGACGTCTTTGGTGTCAACGGGGTGGTACTTGCCGTCCTTGAGCGCCCCGCGCACGTCCACGACGGGGTAGCCGGCCAAGGGGCCCGCCTCCATGCGGCGGCGCACGCCCTTCTCCACGGACGGGATGTACTGCCGGGGGATGGACCCGCCGAAGATCTCGTCGGCGAACTCAAAGCCCTCGCCCCGGGCCAAGGGCTCGACGTCGAGGATACACACGCCGAACTGCCCGGCGCCGCCGGTCTGCTTCTTGTGTTTGCCCTCGATGGCGGTGACCTTTCGACGGATCGTCTCGCGGTAGGGCACGGCGGGGAGGTCGGTGGTGACGTCCACCTTAAACTTGCGGCGCATCTTATCGACGGCGAGGTCGAGGTGGGCCTGGCCCATGCCGCGCAGGACGAGGCGTTTGGAGAGGTCGTCGTAGCCGATGCGCAGGCTGGGATCTTCGTCCATCAGCCGCTCCACCGCCGTCTTGAGCTTGTCTTCGTCGGCGCGGCCGACGGGCTGGAGCGTGTAGTCCATCATCGGCGCGGGGTAGGTCACGCCCTCCAGCCGCAGGCGCTCGCCAGGGTTGACAAGGGTGTCATTTGTGCGGCTGCCCTTGAGCTTGGCCACGCCGACGATGTCGCCGAACACGCCGCGCTCGACGCTCTCACGGCCCAGGCCGCGCAGGGCGAAGAGGCTGCCGAGGCGCTCGCTCTCGCCGCTGGAGCTGTTCACCACCTGGCCGTCGGCGGGCACCTGGCCCGAGAACAGGCGCAGCACCGAGGCTTTGCCCGCGTGCTCGTCGATCTGGGTGCGGATGATCTGGGCCACGAAGGCGCCGTCCGCGCTCGCCACCCAGTCCACGGGATCGCCGTTGGAGTCGATGGCGGCGGGGGCCGCGCGCTCCAAGGGGCTGGGCGCCGCCCACTGCAGGAGGTCCATCAAGGCGTGAACGCCGATGTTCCGGGTGGCCGAGGTGAAGATCACCGGCAGCACGCGGCCCTGCTTGAGCGCGTTGTGGAAGCCCTGGCGCACCTCGGCGTCGCTGAGCTCGAAGGTGTCGAGGTACTTCTCCAAGAGCGCGTCGTCTGAAGCCGCGACGACCTCGACCAAGGCGTCGATGGCGACCTGGGCGTCGTCTTGGAGGTTCGCCGGGATGTCGCCCTTCACATAGCGGCCCGAGCCGTCGCGCTCGTAGACGAGGCCCTTGCGCTGAAAGAGCGAGACGACCCCGGTGAACTTGTCTTCGGCGCCGATGGGCAGGTTCAAGGGCACGGGCTTCACGCCCAAGACCTCCTCGATCTCCGTCAAGGTGGCGCGGGCGTCGGCCCGATCCCGATCCATCTTGTTGATGACCAGGATGCGCGGCAGGCCGAGCTCTCCGGCGGCGTAGAACAGGCGCTCGGTCTGCACCTCGACGCCGTCGGGCGCGGAGACCACGATCACCGCCGCGTCGGCGCCGCGCAGGGCCGCGAAGGCGTCGTAGACGAAGTTCGCGTCGCCGGGGGTGTCGATGACGTTGACCTTCACGCCCTCGTGCTCAAACCAGGCGAAGGCCGAGTTGATCGAGCCGCCGCGTTTGTGCTCCTCGGGCTCGAAGTCCAGCGTCGAGGACGGGGTGCCCGCCACGCCCAGGCGGCTCGTGGCGCCGCTCAGGAAGAGCATGGCCTCGGCGAGGGAGGTCTTGCCGGAGAAGCCGTGCCCCAACAGGGCCACGTTCCGGATCTTGTCGGAGGGGAAGGTGCTGCTCGGCATCGGTGAGGCTCCAGCAGAGGGACGTGAGGTTCCGCCAGTGTAAACAGTCCGATCCGCGCGGGTCAACCGGGGGGGCGCTCTCGGTCCTCCCCGCGATTGAGCCGATACAGCCGGGAGAGGCCGCGCAGGGTCAGATCGGGGTCGATCTCGTCGATCTCTTCGCAGCTTCGGGCGACGAGGTGGGAGAAGCCGCCTGTGGCGACGCAGCGCACACCGCGACCATCGGGCGGTGCGAGCTCACGTTTGCAGTCGCGGGCGAGGCGATCGACGAGGCCGAGGTAACCATAGAACAGGCCCGACTGCATCGCCTCGACGGTGTTGGCGCCGATGTGCTGTTTGGGCCGGGCGACCTCGACCCGGGGGAGCTTGCTCGTGCGCGCCACGAGGGCCTCGGCGGAGATGCGCAGCCCGGGGGCGATGACCCCGCCGACGAACTCGCCCTGGGCGTTCACGCAGTCCAGCGTCGTCGCCGTGCCCAGATCGACGACGATGACCGGCCCGCCGAACTGGGTGAACGCGGCGACGGCGTTCACGATGCGGTCGCTGCCGACCTCCCGGGGGTTGTCGACCCGCAGCTTCAGCCCCGTGCGTAGGCCACGGCCCACGACCAGAGGCGACTGCCCGAGGTAACGAAGGCTCGCCTTCTCGAAGGTGTACAGGGCGTCGGGCACCACGCAGGAGACGATGACGCCGGTGACGTCCTCGGGGCGGTACCCCCGCAGGCCGAGGAGCTGCACGACGGCGAGGCCCAGCTCATCGGTGGTGCGGGTGAGCGTCGTCACGCGCCACTGGTCGCGCAGAGTGTCGCCGGAGAGGAGCCCGATGGTGGTGTTCGTGTTCCCGACGTCGATGGCGAGGAGCATCCCGCGCTCAGCCCGCTGCGCCGGAGCGGTCCACGGTGATCACACCCCGGATACGCTCCAGACGACGGATGAGGTTCTGCAGCTCCGCGACGCTGCCGACGCCGACCTCCAGCGAGATCTCCGCCTTCTCGTCGTTCAGGCGCCGGGAGTTGACCCCGGTGATGTTGATGCCCGCGTCCGACGTGGCCTGGGTGATGTTCGCCAACAAGCCCGGGCGGTCGGCGCAGATGATGCGCACCGCCGCCGCCACCGCCGCGCCTTTGGCCTTGGCGTTCCACTCCACGGGCACGCGGCGCTCGGGCTCCAGGGCGAGGAGCTGGGGGCAGCTTCGGCGGTGAATCGAGATGCCACGACCCCGGGTGATGTAGCCCGCGACGGGATCGCCAGGGAGCGGGTTGCAGCAGTTGGCGCGGCTCACGAGCACGTCCTCTTCGCCGCCGATGAGCACCGGCGTCGGCTCGGTGCCCCGCAGCTTGTCGAGCACACGACCGACCAAGGTGCGCTCGACCTCGGGCGTCTCCTCGATCTTCTGGTCGGGGAGCAGCTCCTTCACGACCGCGCGCAGCACCGTGTGGCCCTGGGCGAGGTTTAAGAACAGCTCGTCGGGCTCGCGGATGTTGTTCGCCTTGAGCAGGCGCTTGAGCGCGCCGCTCTTGACCACGCCGTTGAGTGAGCTGCCGAACTTCTTGAGCTCGTTCTCCAGCATCTCCCGGCCCAGCCGCGCGCCGGTCTCGCGCTCCTCATTGCGCAAGTAGCGTCGAATGCGGGCCATCGACCGGCCGGTCTTCACGAACTCCAGCCAGTCACGACGGGGGTGTTGATCCTTCGAGGTGAGGATCTCGACGGTGTCGCCGGAGTTGAGCGTGGTGCGCAGGGTCATCATGCGCCCGTTGACCTTCGCGCCGACGCAGTGGTGCCCGACCTCGGAGTGGATGGAGTACGCGAAGTCCAGCGCCGTGGCGCCGACAGGCAGGGACTTCACGTCGCCGGCCGGGGTGAACACGAAGACCTCGTTGCGGAAGAGGTCGATCTTGACCGCCTCCATAAACTCGACGGGGTCGTCCACATCTTTGGCCGACTCAAACAGCTCGCGGAGCTGCAACATCCGGGCGAGGTCGTCGGGGCGGATCGCGAGGTGCCCCTCTTTGTAGCGCCAGTGCGCGGCGATGCCCTGCTCGGCGACCCGGTGCATGTCGCGGGTGCGGATCTGAATCTCCATCCGCCGGTTGCCAGGCCCGAACACCGTCGTGTGTAAGGACTGGTAGCCGTTGGACTTTGGCATCGCGATGAAGTCTTTGATGCGCTCGTGCAAGGGCCGGTAGAACGAGTGCACGTAGCCCAAGGTGGCGTAGCAGTCGGTGAGGCTCTCGACGATGACGCGGAAGGCGTGGATGTCGTAGAGCTGCTCAAACTCCAGCTTGTCCGCGCTCATCTTGCGGTAGACGGAGTAGAGGTGTTTGGCGCGACCGCTCACCTCCCCCTTGATGCCCGCCGCGGAGAGCCGGTCGGTGAGCTCTTGGGTGACCGAGCGCACCCAGGTGTCGCGTTGTTCTTTGGACTCCTCCATCTTGGCGAGGAGCTCGTCGTACTTGTCGGGGTGGAGGTTCTGGAAGCAGAGGTCCTCTAGCTCACACCGAATCGCGGAGAGGCCGAGCCGCGCCGCCAAGGGCGTGTAGATGCCCAGCGTCTCCTCCGCGATGCGCTGGCGCTTCTCGGGCTTCATCGAGTCCAAGGTGCGCATGTTGTGCAGGCGGTCGGCGAGCTTCACCAAGATGACGCGGATGTCTTTGGACATCGCCAACATCATCTTTCGGAAGTTCTCGGCGGCGGCCTCCTCTTTGGACCGGAAGTGCAGCTTGCCGATCTTGGTGACACCATCGACCAGCTCCGCGATGACCGGGGAGAACAGCTCGGCGAGCTCCTCCCGGGTGGCCATGGTGTCCTCGATGGTGTCGTGCAGGAGCGCCGTGGCGATGGTGTCCACGTCGAGCTGCATCTCCGCGAGGATCGCGGCCACGGCCAGGGGATGCGTGAAGTACGCCTCTCCGCTCTTTCGGACCTGCTCCTTGTGCGCCTTCGCCGCGTAAAAGTACGCGCGCATCACGAGGTCGAGGTCGGCGTTGTCCGCGTATTTGGAGATCTGGTCGAGCAGATCGTTCAAGCGATACAAGGCGTGGCGGTCCTCAGGGTCCAATCTCTAAGCTTATCACCGGGCGGGGCTTGTCATCGCTGTCACGAGGGTTTCACGGCGGGCCCGGCGCTGAAGCTCAGCCACCAGAACGGCCTGGAAGCAGTCATGGGCGGTCTCCAGATCGTCGTTGACGATGAGGTACTGAAACTCGCCGCAGCCGTCGATCTGCTGGGTGGCCTCGCGCAAGCGGCGCTGAATCACCGCTTCGCTGTCGGTGGCGCGGCCGCGCAGACGCGCCTCCAGCACCGCGAGGCTCTCGGGGAGCACGAACAGCGTCACCACGTCGGGCATCGCCTTCATCACCTGACGGGCGCCGAGGAGGTCGATCTCCAGCAAGATCGACTGACCGGCGCGTAAGGCGGCCTCGACCGGGGCGCGTAAGGTGCCGTAGCGGTTGCCGTAGACCTCGGCCCACTCCAAAAGCTCACCCCCGGCGACGAGGCCCTCGAACCGCTCGGGGCTCACGAAGTGGTAGTCCACGCCGTCCACCTCACCCACACGCGGCGGGCGGGTGGTGGCCGAGACGGACCAGGCGATGCCGGGCACCGCCGCCAAGGCCGCGCGGACGAGGGTGGTCTTGCCCGTGCCCGAGGCCCCGGTGACGACAAACAGCGCGCCTTGATCGGGGCGACGCCAGGTGCGTAGGGTGAGGCTCATTCGACGTTCGCGACCTGCTCACGGATCCGCTCAAGCGCCGTCTTCATCTCGACGACGAGGCTAGAGACGGCGTGCTCGGCGGCTTTGGAGCCGATGGTGTTGATCTCGCGGTTCATCTCTTGGGCCAAGAAGTCGAGCTTGCGGCCCACGGGCTCGTCGAGCTCAAGGGCCCGGCGGAACTGCGCGAAGTGGGAGGAGAGGCGGGTGAGCTCTTCGGCCACGTCGGCCTTGTCGGCGAGGATCGCCGCCTCCTGCGCGAGGCGGTCGGGATCGACCCGGTCGGAGACGAGCTTGTTGAGGCGGTCCATCAGGCGCAGGCGCATCCGGGAGGCGACCTCGCCAGACTCGGCCTCGACACGATGGTTGAGGTCGTCGAGCTCGTCGAGCTGCTCGCGGAAGGCCCGGCAGAGCGCCTCGCCCTCGCGCTGGCGCATGTCGGCGAGGTGGTCCATGGCGGCGTTGAGGGCGGCCTCGACGACGGACCACTCGCTCGTGACGTCCACCTCCTCCTCGACGCTCGTGAGCACCCCCGGCAGACCGGCGATGTACGAGATGGGGATGCGCGCGTCGACGTTGGGGAGCTGCTCGGCGAGGTCCATCAAGGTGCGATGGTAGGCCCGGGCGAGGCCCACGTCAGCCATGATCCCGTGGCGGCCTTCGCGGCACACCCGGCGCATGGTGACGTCGATGCGGCCACGCGAGAAGCGCGCCTTGAGGATGTTCGTGATGCGGGGCTCCATCGCCGCGTACTCGCGGGGACAGCGGAGCTGCAGATCGCGGAAGCGGTTGTTCACCGACTTCAGCTCGACCGTCACCGTCACCCCGCCGCCGCTCGCCTCACCGCGGCCGAAGCCGGTCATGGAGTTCATACGTCCTCTCGTCGGGCCAGGGGGCCCGGGGCCACCGCATAACCTGAGCCCGACGCGGCGCGCAGGGGGCGGAGATCAGCAATCGCCGGACTGGCCTTTGTCACACTCGTATTCGCAGTTGGCGCCGTTGGCCTCGAAGGTGAAGGTGCAGGTGAGGTTCTCGTCGGGGTAGGTCACGATCTGCTGGCCGGAGCCGTCGTAGTTGACGCTCTGATCGACGATCACGACGACCGCGCCGTTCTCACGCTGCTCGTACTTCGCCCAAGACGCCCCGGTGATGTCGCCGCCGAAGGTGCCCTCGGACTCGACGCCGTCGCCGGACTGGAAGAACTCGCCGTCGTAGGTGCCGTTTGGGTCTTGCTCGACGCTGTCGCTGTACAGCTCAGAGACGATGTCGTACTCCGTGGACCGGGTCTGGGCGCCGCCGGAGAGGAACGCGAGGCGCTGCTCGTAGAAGCCGCCGCCGGGGTCGATCTCGATGAGGCCCTCGATCCGGTTGTCGGACACCACGGTGTAGTCCATGCGGACCGGGTCGGCGCCTTCGCTCGTCGTCGTCACCGAGCCCTCGCAGCCCGCGCGCTCGTGGCGCTCGGTCCAGGCGCCCGTCGCGCCCAAGATGTCGGTGGCGGTGACGTTCAGGATCACGTCCAAGTCGCCGTCCTCGTACACCGTGCCGTAGCCCTCGGCGGCGTAGTCCGCGAGGGTGTGCCGCGCGAGGTGACGACGGGTGAAGCTGAAGTCGCCCGAGGACTCGTCATAGCGGCCCTTCGCCGAGACGATCCATTGTTCGGGCGGATCGACGTCAAACACCCACTCGCTGCCCTCGGCGTCCCCTTGATCGACGTAGGTGCTGAGGTCGCCCCACCACGACACGAAGTCGTGCTCGCAGGCGCCGCGCCCCTTGAGGTTCCCCCGATCGAGGAGGCCGCAGCCGGTGAAGGCGAGGAGCGCAGGGACGACGATGAGGGAGCGCGCACGCATACCGACCTCTCTGGTTTCGCTGGCCCTCCAATGTAGCGCCAACGGCGGCGGGGTCCACCCTCAGGGTGGTCCGAAAGCCACGAGGCGGGCGACCTCCGCCGGGCTGAGCCCGTAGGCCTCGCCGAGATCGACCTCGACCGGCGCCGTGAGCCAGCCGGGCGGCAATGGGATCGCCGCGAGGTCGTGGGGGTAAAGATCGAGCCGGGGACCCCGCTCCAGGCGCAAGAGCCCCGGGGTGAGCGGGTGGCGGAGCAGGCGCTCGACCCGGCGCAGCGCCGCGAGGGTGGCCTCGGCGTCGACGAACGCCCCCGGGCGAGCCCGGAGCACGTTGAGGGTGTGCCCGGCGAAGGTGTCGCCCTCATCCAGGGTGACGAGCACCTGCCCCGGGGGCGTGATCCGCTGGATGAGCAGCTTTGGGCCGAGAAACAGCCCTGGGCGCTTGGCGCGGTGCATCTGCTCTGGCGCGTACCGGAGGTGGCGCACCCGCCCCACGCGGAGGTCCTGCGCGTCCACATAGGGCACCCGCCCCGGCGCGGGCTGGTCGCTCAACAGCGCGGCCTTTCCGCCGCCTGAGCCGTGGGCGACGACCCCGGTGTCGATCTCAAAGAGATCCCCGAGCACCGCGCCGCCCCGACGCGCCCGGGCCGCCAGGGCCGCGTCGCCAGCGCGGATCTTGGGGTGAATCGGCGCGCCGTGGAGGCCGAGGAGCTCCGCCGCGTGGGGTCCGCCCGCCCAGCAGGGCCCGTCGTGGGGCGCCTGGGCGTAGGCGAGGCCCAGCGCGACCGAGGCCCCGGCGCCGGTGAACACCTCAAAGTCTGTGAGCGCGACGAGGCCGTGCTCGGCGAGGAGCCGCTGGCGCAGCGGCAGGCCGTAGGGTTGGGTGAGCGCCGGAGACGGCAAGACCATCGCCGCGAGCCCGCCCCGCCGCAGCCGCGCCAAGGAGATCACCAAGAACGGGATCGAGAGATCCCAGCGCCCCACGAGCCACGGCAGCCGCCTCACGAGCGCGGCCCGGGCGGCCTTGGTCTGGCCCTCGGCGCGCACAAAGGGCGGGTTGATGACCAGGACGCTCGGGGGCTCCTCGTCGGCGCTGACGCCGTCGGTGAGGCCGTCCCGAAGGCGGAGCTGGGCCTGGGGCACCGCGACCTGGGCGACGGCCAGGGCGGCGGCGTGAACGTCTTCGCCGCAGAGCGGCCCCGCCCGACGCTCGGACTGGGCGAGCAGGAGCGCCCCGGCGCCGCAGGCCGGGTCCAAGGTGGGCCCGCAGACGCCCTCGTCGCGCCCGGCCAAGAGCCCGACGAGGCGCCGCGCCATCCACCGGGGCGTGTCCCAGGCGCCGAGCGCCTTGCGCCGCGCCGGGTCCAAGGTCGGGATCGGCTGGCCTTGGGCCACCTTCACGCCGGAGAGATGCGGGGCGCGCAGCCGCAGGGCGCCGTTCAGCGCGCCGTCTCTCGGCGCGGGGCGGAGCGTCGCCCGGGCGAGGGCCCCCGCCTCCTCGACCACCCGCCAGGGCTCGGCGGCGACGGCCTCGGCGGCGGCGCGGCTCGCGGCGACCTCGTCCCCGCCCCGGGCGGCGGCGGCGAGGTAGGCGCGGAGCGCGGCGTCATCCTGGGGGGCGTTGGGCATCAGCGTAGGGACCGCGCGGGGGTGCTGCGAGGCCGGCCAGAGGCCGCTCGCCGAGGTCTCAGCGTGTAACCGAAACGCGCGACCGCACCAGGGCGGCCGGTCGCCAGCCCGCCTCCGCCCAGGCGCGCAGCACCCCCTCGGCCTGGCCCGCGATGGTGAAGCCCTCGGCCACCCGCGCCCGACCCGCCTGCCCTCGGCGGCGGCGCTCCGCGGGGTGACCCCAGGCGTCGCGGAGGGCCTCCACGAGCGCCTGCTCATCGTCGGGGGGCACGATCCACCCGGTCTGCTCATCCACCAGCTCGTCCAGGCCGGGCAGGCTCGTCGTGACCACGGGCAGGCCCGCGGCCATCGCCTCCATCATCGCCACGGGCACGCCGTCGCGGTCGCCGTCGGGGGCCACGCGGCAGGGCAAGACGAACAGGCTGGCAGACCTGTACAACGCCACGATCTCTGGCGTGGGGCGCAGCCCGAGGATCTCCACCGCCTCGCTCCCGAGCGCCGCCGGGGCGTCCGTCGCCAGCCGGGCGCGCAGGCCAGGCACCTGGGGCACGGCGCGGATCAGCAGATCCAGCCCCTTCTTGGGCACGAAGCGGCCCACGGACACCACGGGCCCGTCTCCGGCTGGATCCGCGGGCTCCCAGGCCTGCAGGTTCACGCCGCAGCGCACGACCTGGGCGGTCACGCCGCACCGCCGCTGGATCTCGTCGGCGTTGTGCGCGCTCACGGTGAGCACGACGGCGGCGCCGCGCAGGAGGTCCACGAAGCTCGGGCGGGGCCGAAAGAGGTCTACGGCGTGAACGGTGACCCCATACGGCAGGCCCTTACACGCGGCGAGGGCCTGGGCCCACTCCGCGCCCTCCCCGGCGAAGTGGGCGTGGAGCGCGTCCTCGGGGCCGAGCGCCCCCACCAAGGCCGCCGCCCGGGCCGCGCGCTTGAGCCCCTGCCGCTCGGTGAGCGTGCGCAACGCCGCGCGCCCCGCCGCGCTGGACATCGAATCGACCAAGCC
>JBEAVX010000789.1:0-2601 GCA_041160755.1 Pseudomonadota bacterium | reverse complement strand
GCCTTGGCCGCCGAAGGGGTCAAGATAGGTCTCGTGGATCGTGGTCCCGGCCACGTCGCCGAGGGTGTCGGTGACGCCGTAGAGCACAGCCGCCCCGGCGCTGTGGCCGATCAGGTGCAGGTGGGTGTAGGGCCGCTCGCCGAGGCGCGCGCCGAGCCAGCGCCCGTGGTCTTCGCCGCGCCGGGTCACGTTCACGCTGCCCTGCGCGTCGTCGAACCAGTCATACGTCCAGACGTCCCAGCGCTCGGGCTCGGCGAGGTTCGCTGAGATCGCCTCGGCCATGGCCGTCGGCCAGTCTTCAGGGCCGTCGCCGCCGCCATGGACGAGCACGATGAGGCGGTCGGCGCCGGGGCTCGACTCGGGCAGGGTGGGGGTGTTGAGCCGGGAGCAGGCGACGAGGGGCAGGAGCAGGAGCGCGGTCATGACGCCATGCTCTCACAGCGCCCAGACGCCTTCTTGAACTGGCGGCCCCAGGGCCTCCTCCACCAAACGCGCCGCGTCGTCGGGCTCTCCAAAGCGGGGCCAGACGATCACGGTCGTAAAGCCTCGGGCGCGTAAGGCGTCCCACAGCCACGGCGCAGGGCGCTCCCCCCGGGCGAGGCGGTCCACCTCTTGGGCGACCTTGTCGTCCGCCGGGCGGCGAAACCACAGCGGCTCCAGGAGCGGGCGGCGGTGAAACGGCTGAAGCGAGAGCGCGACGCGGTGGGTCATGCCGTGGACGTCGACGGCGGGGCCCTCGGGCAAGCTCCGATCGGCGTAGGGCGGGGCAGGGGAGGCGCCCCACGCGACCACCTCCCGCATCGCCTGGTGGTTGAGCCCGGCGGCGATCACCGTGACGGCCAAGGCGTAGGGCTTGAGGCGCCCGAGGCGGTCCAGGCCCAAGGCGACGCAGACCGCGAGGAGCGGCGCGGCGAAGCTCAACAGGCGCACAGGGTGGTGCATTCGGCGCAGGGGCTCCACCCAGACCGTCAGCCACACGAAGGGGCCCGAGACGAAGGGCTCCCCATAGGCCCAGGTGAGGCCGGGGCCCAAGGCGATCAGCAGCGCGAGGGCGGCGGCGAGGGCGAAGCGCCAGCCACTCGCGAAGGCCCCGACGATCGCGCCGAGGAGCAACAGCGGGTGCAGCCTCACCCTCGGCGGCACGTCGTTGAGGCCAAAGAGCCCGGCGATGGGCGCGGAGGTGTACCCGGCGGCGGGCCGGTCCATCGGCAAGGCGCTCATGTGCTCGGCGAGGACGAGGGCGTAGGGGGTGATCGCCACGGCGCCGACGAGCACCCCCAAGGCCAAGGCCCGGCGATCCCGCGCGAGGGGCAGGCCGATGAGGCACAAGGCGAGGCCATGCCAAGCGTAGGCGACGCCTTGGAGCGCGGCGAGGAGCCCGGCGAGGGCCCCGGCGCGAAGGCCACCCCGCAGGAGCAAGGCCAGGCAGAGCAGGCCCGGCCAGATCACCAAGGTGGCGGGGCGTCCCCCGGCGAGCTCGTGCAGGGTCGCCGGGGAGGCGGCGAGCAGGGCGCAGGCGGCGGCGGCAGAGAGGGGGCTCGCCCCGGCGGCGCGGGCGAGGATCCCGGCGGCGACGAGGTTCAGGCTCACCTGGCCGAGCTGGTTGAGGTTCCAGAGCAGGGCGGTCGGCGGGCCGAGCCACGAGAGCAGCCAGACGTCCAGAGGGTTCGGCACCACGCCGAGCAGGGCCTCGACGCCTTTGGGGTAGCCGAGCCCCCGCATTGGATCGCCCCCGGCGCGCGCCTCGGCGAAGGCCCACCACAGCCACCAGCCGCCGATGAGGTCACCGTTGCGCCAAGGGTCTTCAGGGCCCCAGGGGCTCACGCCGATCCTCGAGATCGGCCCTCGCAAGAGCGCCAAGAGCAGGCCCACCGGGGCGAGCGAGGCGGCCAAGGCGAGGAGCTGTGGTCTCATGGGGCGTATGAGAGCACGACGCGGCGCGGCGAAGGGTGTTGAGCTTGGGGTCGGGCCCCTCGTCGGCGCGGCGCTGGGCGTGCTGGTCGTCGCGGTGCTGGCGCGCTGGGTGGCTTTGCCCCTCGATCGCCACGTCTTTGATGGCCACGAGGCGCTCTACCTGAAGGCGTTTCTGGGGGAGGATCCACCGACGAGCGCCAAGCTCATGCCGCTCCCGGCCGCGCTCTTGGCGCTGTTCGGGCGGCTCAGCCAGGATCCCGAGACGCTGTTGCACCTGCACCTTAGTCTCGGTGTGCTCTGCGTGGCCTTGGGCGGGCTCGCCGCCGCGCGGGGGGCGCGGCCGATCGTGGGGATCTTCGCCGGGGCCCTGTTGGCGACGGCCCCGGCGCATGTGGCGTGGTCGGCCTCGGCCTACAACGTGATCTTGCCCCAGGCCTTGTTGATGGGGGCCCTCGCCTTGGGCGGCCTGCGCGGCGCGCCGCTCTACGCCTTGGCCTGCGCGTGCCGGGTGGAGCTGGCGCTGTTCGCCCCGGCGGTGGCTTTGATCGGCGGCTGGCGTCTGGCGTTGGGCGCGTTGGGGGCCTTGATCGCCGCGCCGACGCTCCTCGACGGCGGCGGCCCGGCCCTCCGACCGCTGGGCGTCGTCTTGCCCGCGAACCTCTCGCTCAGCGCTTTGGCGGGGCCCGT
>JBEAVX010000673.1:0-3560 GCA_041160755.1 Pseudomonadota bacterium | reverse complement strand
GAGCGGCTTCTACGCGAGCTTCTCCTCCCAGCGCGCCTCCGCCACGGAGCCGCCCGCGCCGTTGGCCGACTGCTCGGGCCAGCTCTTCGTGGAGGAGCTCGGGCCGCCCGCGCCGACGACGGACCTCTCGCGCCTCTCGACGCTGAACCTCCGTCTGGACCTGCGCTGTGACCACCCCGGCCAAGACCAGCGCAAAGGCACCGCCGACGACCGCGTCTGGACGGTGGCTGGGCCGATGAAGCTCGTGAGCCACAGCCCGAACGAGGGGCTCATGGGCTTCCGCAACCAGCGTTAGGACGACGCGCGCGCCGCGCCTCTGGGCAGACCGGCCGCGTCGGTGACCCGATCCCACGCCCGCTCATCGAGGGCGAGCACCGGGTCTTTGACCTGCCCGTCCGGCGCGCCCTCGGCGGCGCGGGCGGCGCGCCAGCGCAGATACGTCCCTGGGGGCAGCGAGAGCGCGGCGGGGTGCCCTAGACGCCCAGAGTCGCGCTTGTCGGCGTACTCGACGTTCGCCTCACACAAGGCCCGCTCTAGGCGCTGGGGCAGGTCCGCAGGCGCGTGGCCCTCGATCGCCAGCACCAGACGCGGCACCTCGTCCAAGGCGTAGCCCAAGGTGAAGCCCGTGACCTCGGCGTCGCCCAAGGCCGCGCGGACGGCGCGCACGACCTGATCTTCGGTGAGCTTCTCGCCGGTGAGGTTGAGCACGTTGCCGCCCTTTCTCACAAACCGCAGGCGCGGCGCGCGGCCCAAGAAGCCGGTGACCCGCACGATGTCGTTGAGATCGTAGCGGTAGAGCCCGCCGGAGGTGGTGATCACCAGCCGGTACTCTTGGCCCTCCACGAGCTCCCAAGCGAAGTGGGCCTGCCCGCCGGAGTCGATAAACTCAAGCAGGTGCCCGCCGAGCCAGGCCACGCCGCCGTCGTCGTCGTCGCCGATGGGGATGCCGAAGTAGCCCTCGGACGCCGTGATCCCGACCTCCCGCACGGGCACGTCCCGCCCGAGGGCTTGGGGCAGCCGCTCCAAGAAGAAGCCCGCCGGGCCGCCCTTCCAGCAGCACACCACAGCCAAGGGCCAGATCATCGCCGGGCGCCAGTCCGTCGGAGGGGTCACCCGGCGCAGGCGCAGGGCCATCCGCAGCCGCGTGGAGAGGCTGAGGCGATCGGCCAGAGCCGCCGCCGGGCCGTGGCAGAGCGTGCCGTCGCGAAGATCCGCGCTGAGCGCGTCGCGCCACTCCTCTAGTTTGCGGCGCACGAGCAGGATCGTCGAGGGGTTCGCCGTCGTGAGGCTCGTCACCTTGGCCTGGAGCGCGAACCGCAGGGTGCAGTAGAGGCGCAGCTCGTACTCCGGCAGGCGCACCACCCACGGCGGCACGGGGAAGGCCTGGCGCACCAGCCAGGGCTGGGCCTCGTGCATCCGCCCGGTGTTCGAGCCGTAGGCCAGGCCCGAGGGCAGGTGGCCCTCGACGGCGGGGGAGACGAAGGTGAGCGGCGCGCCTTGGGCGACGGCCTCGTGATCGCGCATCAACGCGAGGCGCCACAGCCCTTGGCCTCGGGAGACTTCAGCGGCGTAGGGGGCGGTGACCGGCAGGAGCTTCGCCGCGCCGGTGGTGCCCGAGGTCTTGAGCAGGCTCAGGACGGGGGCCTGGGTGAGCACCTTGGCCTCTCCGGCGTGAACACGCTGCATCCAGGGGGCGTGGTCGTCGTAGCTGCGGACGGGCAGGGCCTCGCGCCACGACGTCAGGCTAGGGCCCGCGCCGCCGTGGCCAAAGAGGGCGTTGTCCCTGGCGAACGCCGTGTCGCGCGCCGATTCGAGGATCGCCGCCAGCCGCGCCCGCTGCGCCGCCTCAGGATCCTCTAAGCTGCGCTCAAACGCCGTGACCGACTCCATAGAGAAGCCACGAAAGAGCCGGTAGGGCCCGTTGCCTCGCTCCGGGAAGACGCTCTGCATGGCGGCGAACATACGCCGCCGCGCCCGTTTGGGGTACGGGTTTGATTCTCTTTGACAGCGATCCGAGCGCCCGATAGCCTGCACAGCGTATCAAAGCGCCTTTCGCTGTACCCCGAGGCCCGCGCCGATGAAGACCGGTGATGTCGTCCGCGACGCGCAGGGACGCTCCTATCAGGTCGGGCCCTTGCTGGGCCGAGGCCTCTGGGGCAAAACCTACCTGTGCCGTCAGGGGGACTCCGACGCGGAGTGCGTCGTCAAGTTCCCGCTCTCCCGCTCCGACTTCCGCCCCGATGTGCCCGTCACTGACGCGCTCATCGAGGCTTGCGCCCAGGCTTGCTCCGAGCAGGCCCGGCTGCTCGCGAAGGGGAGCCACGTCTTCATGCCGCCGCTCAACGCCCGGGCGCTCACCGGGCCTGACGGCGCTGAGGGCGGGCCTGTGCTCATCATGCCGCGCTACCCGACGAGCCTGGATCGCCGCATCTCCCAGGGCGCGACCTTGGCCGAGGTGCTGACGATCTTGATCACGGTGATCAAGCACCTGCAAGAGCTCTCCCAGCGGGACGGCTGCCACGGCGCGCTGCGGCCGACGAACATCCTCTTGAACGACCGGGGCGAGGTCGCGCTCACCGACGTGCTCACCCCTTCGGCCCAGAAGGTGCTCGCCCGGCTCCAGGCGATTCACCCCGAGCCCCAGCGCTTCTTCGCGCCGGAGCTCCTCGCCGTGCCCGACGCCTCGGTCACCCAGGCCGCCGACACCTACGCCTTGGGCATTATCCTCTCCCGGGGGGTGTTGCCCCCCCGCGCGGGCGACCCGGACGGCCGCCTCAACGTCAAGCTCCCCACCGAAGGGCTCGACAAGGCCGCCTTGGTCACCATCCGCGACCGCGTGCAAGACCGGGTGAAGCAGGAGGACTCCAACCCCCGCTTCCACACCCGCCTCGCCGACAAGCTCGCGACGCTGCTCAACCGGGCGATCTCCAAGCAGACCTCGCCCTCGCCGCCGTTCCGGTTCTCGACCTACAGCGACCTGCTCCCCCGCTTGGAGGAGCTCCGCGCCCTCATCCGCCCGAACATCGGCATGGTCGGCAAGGTGCTCTTGCAGCGCCCGCCGTCGTCCGAGGTGTTCGAGACCGATGAGGAGGTGCGCTTCTCGGTGACCGTCGGCGTCACCGACGGCGTCGAGACGTATGAGGAGATCGCCTGCGGCATCGCGCTCTTTGACTCCGAGAGCGACGAGCGCCTGCGCGACGTGGACTGCGGCTACACCGTGGAGCCCCACCCCTCGGGCCGCTTCCGGTTCTCGTTCCGCGTCGGGGCGATGGCGCCGGGGCGTTACCGCGCGCGGCTGGCCTTCGCGATCCGCGACTCCGGCCACCAGCCCAGCACCACCGAGGTCAACTTCGAGGTGCGCGCGGCGGCGGGCTACGTGCCCCCGGCCCGTGAGCACTCGCCGACGCCATTGCCCTTCGCCCGGCAAGAGGACGAGGGCGACACCGCGCCGGACGGCCTGCCCAACGAGCCCGTCCCCGCGCCGATCCGCGCCGCCGAGTCCCTTCAGCACCACGACGACGAGGGCGACGACGCCTTCGTCCTGCCGACGCCCCCTGTGG
>JBEAVX010000654.1:0-3916 GCA_041160755.1 Pseudomonadota bacterium | reverse complement strand
GTGTGGGGTGGTGTGGGGTGTCTCATCCCACACAGTTGAGCCGTTAGCCTCAGCTCAACCACCGCCGACGCCCAGGCTCAGCCACGACCTCCCCCACGGCGTCCACCCAGCGGGCCTTGTTCTGGTCCATCACCCGGAACCGGCGGCGCCAACGCAGCGCCGCGCCGCCACGCCACTCCAGCACGGCTTGGATCAGCTCGCAGGGCGGGTGGGTCTTGCGGTCGGTGTCGCGGCCGAAGGTGCCCACGGCGGCGGTCTCGGGGCTCTGGGCGAGGCGCAGGGCCAAGTCCGTCGCGGCGTGGGTCGGGCTCGTGCGCGGGAGGAGGTAGACCTCCAGGAAGCTCTCGGTGACCCGAATCGCGGACGGCGGCACGAAGCCCCGGGCGAAGAAGAAGCTCTCTAACCACAGCCCAGCGAGGCGGGCGATGTCGTCTTCAGTGGCCTCGACGGGCAGAGGCTGGCGGTCCGTGGGCTCGGGCAGGGCTTCAGAGAGCGCGACAAAACGCACGCTGCCCGCCTCGGCCTCGGGGAACAAGGGCGCCAAGAAGCCAGCGCGCGGGTGGGCGTCGCCGTGATGGTGGGCCCACTCGTCGAGCCAGGTCAAGTTGGCGCCTTGGAGGAGGAACGGGCGCACCCAGACCTCCCAGGCGCCATCGTTGAGCACCCGGCGCGCGAAGGCGCAGCGCAGCGGACCATAACCGACCTGGAGGATCTGCTCGCCGTAGAGCGCCGTCCAGAGGATCTCCGGGCGCTGGGCCAAGGCGCGCTCGGCGCGGGCGCAGGCGGCGGGGCTGAGGTCGGCGCGCACGACGGCGTAGCGTTGCCGGGGGGACGCGGCGAGCACAACCCAAGGAACCCCGCCCCGTTTGGGGAGGTTGGCCTCGATCTCCCGCTTCGCGACGTCCAGCGGATCCTCGCTGGGGAGCGGGAGCTGGGCGAGCGGCAAGCTGATGGACTCCGCGTGCACGGCCGAATCGCTCCTTATGACGGGAAGGCCAATGTAGCCGCGTCCTCGCGCCACGGCCACGGCCCGTCGTTGTCCGCCAGGATATGGGCGCGGGATGCGGGTCACCCTCGTCCTCCCTCCCCTCACCCAGCTCAACACGCCTTACCCCTCCGCCGGGGTGCTCGCGCGGGCGCTGCGGGCCCAAGGGGTCACGGTCAATCTGCGCGATCTTGGGATTGAGCTGGCCCTTCGCCTGTTCTCGGGCGATGGCCTCGCCGAGCTCTTCGACCGCCTGACCGAGCGGGACGAGCTCCCCGAGCCCGCGTGGCGCGCCTTGGCCAACCGACGCCGCCACGAGGCGCTCATCGGCCCGACGATCCGTTTTCTGCAAGGCCATGATCGTGGCGTGATGACGCGCATCTTGCGCGGCGAGCTGCCCTGGGGCCCCCGCCTCGCCGCCGCCCGGGTCGAAGACTTCGGGCGCCTGGGCATGGAGGACCAGGCCCGGCACCTGGGCACGCTCTACCTCGCGGATCTCGCCGATCTCGTCGCCGCCACAGAAGATCCTGGCTTCTCCTTGGCCCGCTACGCCCACCACCTCGCCGCCGGCCCGGTCACCTTCGACGGCCTCGCCGCCCGCCTCCAAGAGACCACGCTCATCGACGCCTGGCTCGACGCGCTCACCGACACCCTGACCGACCCCGTCGTCGGCCTCTCCGTGCCCTTCCCCGGCAACCTCTACGCGGCCCTGCGCATCGGCCGCCGCCTCAAGGCCCGGGGTGCGCTGGTGCTCATGGGCGGGGGCTACGTCAACACCGAGCTTCGTGAGGTGGACGAGCCTCGGCTATGGGATCACGTCGACGCCTTGACCTACGACGACGGTGAGGGCCCGCTGTTGGCCATCCTGGAGCACCACGCGGGCGGCCCCGACGCGCGCCACCGCACCCGCACCCGCGACGGCCTCGTCAACCACCCCGCGCCCAAGCGCCCCTTCACCCCCGCCGCCGATCACGACGGTTTGGACCTCAGCCTCTACCTCAACCTGCTCGACACCCTGAACCCCGCGCACCGCCTCTGGGCCGATGGCCGCTGGAACAAGGTGATCCTCGCGCACGGCTGCTATTGGAAGCGCTGCGCGTTCTGTGACGTGGGCCTGGACTACATCGCCCGCTACGAGGCCGCCGAGGCGGACTCTTTGGCCGAGATCATGGTGGACGAGGCCCAAAAGACGGGTTTTTCCGGCTTTCACCTCGTCGATGAGGCCGCGCCGCCCCGTGGCTTACGCGCCTTGGCCTTGGCGCTCCTCAACAAGTCTGCGCCGCTCACCTATTGGGGCAACATCCGCTTTGAGAGCACCTTCACCCCGGATCTGTGTCGCTTGTTGGCCGCCTCGGGCCTCGTCATGGTGACCGGCGGGCTTGAGGTCGCCTCGGATCGCCTGCTGGGCCTCATGGACAAGGGGGTCACCGTGGAGCAGGTCGCCCGCGCGGCCTGGGCCTTTCGCCGGGCCGGGGTGCGGGTACACGCCTATTTGATGTACGGCTTCCCCACACAGACCCTGCAGGAGTGTGTGGACAGCATGGAGCTCGTGCGCCAGCTCTTCGCCGAGGGTCTGTTGGACTCGGCGTTCTGGCACCGCTTTGTGCTCACCCGGCACTCGCCGGTCTTCCAAGACCCGGCCAAGTTCGGCGTCACCGTGCGGCCCCTGCCCAAAGGCGCCTTTAACCACAATGACCGAGAGCACATCGACCCGCTCAGCCGCGTTCACGACCGCTTTGACGGCCCGCTGCCCGCCGCCTTAGACGCCTGGATGCGCGGCAAGGCCCTGCAGGAGCCCCTGCAGACCTGGTTTGACCGCCCGATCCCGGCGACGACGGAGCCGCCCGACCGTGTACGATCCGCGCTCACCGAGGTCGAGCCCATGGGCGCGCGCCTGCTGTGGATCGGCGGCGAGGTGCTGGAGTCTGACGAGGGTCTCGTGCTGCACGGCCAAGGTGAGCCCGTGGTCATCCGAGGCCGCGCGAAGCCGCTGCAGTGGCTCGCCGAGGTGATCGAGGCCAGCCGCCCGGAGGAGGAGGACCCGCTCCTCGTCGAGGACGCCGTCGCGGCGTTCCCCGGAGACTTCAAGCGGTTCGCCGCGCAGTGGGAGCAGGCGCGGAAGGCCGGGTTGTTGGGGATCTGAGCGCGACTGGGCGTGTTGGCGTTTAGGCTGGGCTCAACCCCACCCCCTTCCCAAACCGCATCCCCAGAAGCCGCGCCCGCAGGTCCGCCGCGCCCGGCGACAGCCGCTCGACCCCCCGGTGGGCGATCACGATGCGCCGGAGGAGCGGGGCCCGGGGGTCGTCCACCAAGCTCAGGCGCCCATCGGCGAGATCCCCGGCCACGGCGACGCGGCTCAAGAGCGCCACGCCGAGCCCCTCCCGGGCCGAGCCCTTCACGGCGATGACGCTGTTCAGCTCCAGGGCGACCTCGACGTCGGGGAAGTGTTGGTCGAGGAGCGCGCGGGTCGGCGAGGGCCGGGCGAAGGTCAGAAACGGCTGCCCCGTGGCGGGCAGGCCCGGGCGCGCGACGAGCACCAGCTCATCGAGGAGCCACGGCTCGACGGTGAGGCCCGGCGGCGGGTCGGGGGTGGCGGGCACGGCGACCAGATCGAGGCGCCCAGCGCTCAGCTCGTCCAGCAGCTCGGCGGTGTGGCCTTCGCGTAGGCTCAGGCGCAAACCTGGGTGCGCCTCCCGCAAGGCGCGCAAGACGGCCGGGAGCACGTAGGTGCAGAAGGTGGCGCCAGCCCCTACCCTCACCTGCCCGGCTTGTAGGCCTTGGAGCTCGGCGACGGCCCGGCGACCCTCCTCTACGGCGGCCAAGGCGGCGCGGGCGTGGGGCAGCAGCGCCTCTCCGGCGGCGGTCGGGCTCGCCCCGGACCGGCCCCGGGTGAGCAGGACCGCGCCGACGGTCTGCTCCAAGCGCTGAATC
>JBEAVX010000629.1:0-3753 GCA_041160755.1 Pseudomonadota bacterium | reverse complement strand
TCTCGCTGAGCACCGTGGCCCCGCCCAACATCTCCATGAGCTCCTCGCGGCCTTCAGACTTCGAGAGCTTGCGGCGGATGAGGTCGGGGCGCATGTAGAACTTGAGGTAGGCCTTGGTGCGATACGCCCGGAGCTGCTCGGCGGTGAAGGTCTCCGTCTCAAGCTGGGGCAACAGGCCGCCGCCGTTCACGGTGTACTCACGCCAGAAGTCGCCGCTCACATAGCCGCGCTCTTGGCTGATCGTGTACAGATCGGTGCCAGGAAGGGCCGTGGCGACGGAGAACGACGCCCAGTCGAGGCCGATGTCGGCGGCGAAGTTCATCGTCTCCTCGACGTCCTCGGGCGTGGCGTCGTAGTAGCCGATCATGAAGTAGCCGCGGGTCTCGATGCCCTCCTCGCGGGCGATGCGGAAGGCCTTCCGCGTCTGATCGCGGGTGATCTGTTTGTTCATGATCTTGAGCACACGGTCGGTGCCCGCCTCGACCCCCATGTGGATCGAGCGCAGACCGGCCTGCTTGAGCCAGCGCAGCACCTCGCGGTCCACCGTGTCCACCCGGGCGCGGATGTTGAACTTCACCTTGAGCCCGCGCTGCTGAACCAGCTCAGAGAACCGCTTCATCCGGCGTTTGCCGATGGTGAAGGTCTCATCAAACATCACGATCTCACGGACGCCGTGCTCCTTCTCCAGGAACTCCATCTCGTCCACGACGAGCTCGGGCGAGCGGAACCGCAGCTTCTCGCTGTAGACCTGGGAACAATACCCACAGTGCCAGGGGCAGCCGCGCGTGGTCACCATCGTCGCGAAGGGGCGCAGCAGCGTGAGGCAGTGGTAGCTGGGGATGTCCACCAGGTCCCAGGCCGGCATGGGGTAGCGGTCGATGTCTTTGGGCAGGGCCCGGGGGCCGTTGCGAACGACGGTGCCGTCCTTCATGCGGACGACGGTGCCGTCGATGCCGAGGAGGTTGTGCCCGGCCTCAAAACGCTCGCAGATCTCCAAGAAGGTCTCTTCGCCGTCGCCGACGACGGCGAGGTCGAAGCAGGGCCACGACAGGCTCTCTTCAGCGTAGAGCGAGAGGTGCGGGCCGCCGAGCACGATGATCGCCTCGGGGCAGACCTCGCGGACCATCTGGGCGATCTCGATGACGGCGGGCCAGCCGAGCGTCTTGGCCGTCAAGGCGACGATCTGCGGCTTGATGTCGGCCACGCGCTGCCGACCCTCGGCGGGGAGCAGGTTCATCGCGTGGAGATCGAGGAAGTGTACGTCGTGGAAGCCGTTCTGGCGCACCCACGAGGCGAGGCCCAGCAAGGGCAACGACGGGAAGATCCCCAGCTTCTCAGCGGCCTTCTTCGAGAGCGGCTGCTGGTCGGCGGCCTCGTGGTACTTCATGAAGAGGATGCGGGTCTTCTTAGACCCTGCGGTGTTCAGCGAGGGCATGGGGGCTCCCGGCGCGTGGTCGTTCAGTGGGCCTCAGGATAGCACCTTCGCCCGCCAACGGTGCGACCCGGCTTGTGAGAGCGCCAGTCTCCGCAGTATACTCGTCCACCGTGCGCACATCCCTCCTCACCGGACTGCAACCGATGCCCATCACCGACCCGTCGTCCCGCGCCCTCTCGCCCCTCCTCCGTGGCGTCGGGCTCACCCTGCCGCTGGCGATGCTCGCCGGGCTGGTCGGATGCTCCGGCAGCGAAGGCGACGGCGGCCCCACGGCCTCGACGGGCGGCCCCACGACGAGCCAGGGCCCCGGCAAGGAGCCCTCCATCGAGGAGCTCGGCGGGCGCCGCGACGCCTTGGTGATCGCCGAGCTCGCGGACGCCGACTCTCTGCTCTACGCCGTCTCCCAGTCGGCCTCCGACAGCGCGCTCATCTCCAACCTCAACATGGAGAACTTCGAGGCGACCTTCGACTGCTCCTTGCAGTACACCCCGGCGTTTTATGAGTCCTGGACCTGGGACGACACCCACACCATCCTCAAGGTGAAGCTGCGTGAGGGCGTGAGCTGGTCCGACGGCAAACCCGTCACCGCCCACGACCTCAAGTTCACCTACGACCTCGTCGCCGACCCCGTCGTGGCCAGCCCCCGCCAGTCGATGTTGGAGAAGATGGTGGTGGGCAAAGCACCCCTTGTCATCGACGACTACAACGTCGAGTTCCACTACCAGAAGGCGTACAACACCGCGACGATGTTGCAGCACGCGGGCCTCGCGCCCTCGCCCAAACACATCTTGGAGGCCGCCGACCGGGCGAGCCTACGCGGCAACGAGTTCCACAAGAACCCCACCACCACGGGGCCCTGGAAGATCGACAAGTGGGAGCCCGACTCCCGCATCGTGCTCGTGCCCAACGAGAAGTTCACCGGCCCCAAGGAGATGACGCCTCGGCTCAACCGCATCATCTTCAAGATCATCCCCGAGTACGCCACCCGCCTCGTCGAGCTGGAGAGCGGCGCCATCGACCTGATGACCGCGATCTTGCCGACCGACGCCGCGCGCCTCAAGAAGTCGAACCCCGAGCTGAGCTTCTACCGTCGCGGCTGGCGCTCCAACGACTACATCGCCTGGAACAACTTCGACTCCGCCGACTACAAGGCCCAGAAGGAGACGGCGAAGGAGAACCTCGACTGGTCCAAGGTGAAGCGCCACCCGATCTTCGGCGACGTGGCCGCCCGGCGCGCGCTCACGAAGGCCATCGACATCGACAAGCTGATCAAGGACCTGCTCACGACGGAGGACGGCGAGGTCTACGGCCGCCGCGCCGTGAGCACGGTCACCCCGGCGCTCTGCGAGACGCACAACAACGACATCACGCTGATCCCGCTGAACGTCGCCGAGGCCAAGGCCGAGCTGGAGGCCCTGGGCTGGAAGGACACGAACAACGACGGCGTGCTCGACCGCGACGGCAAACCCTTCCGGTTCACCCTGCTCACGAACAGCGGCAACGCCCGGCGCAACAAGGCCGCGGTCATTGTGCAGGACAACCTCAAGGCCATCGGCGTCGACATGCAGATCGAGCAGGTCGAGTCCAACACCTTCTTTGAGCGCCTGCGCAAGAAGGACTACGAGGCCGCGCTCTCGGGCTGGAGCGCGTCGTTGGCCCCTGACATGAACCCGATGTGGCACAGCGGCGAGAAGTACGAGTTCAACTTCACCGGCTACATGAACCCCCAGGTCGATCAGCTCATCGCCGACGCCCTGGAGGAGCCCGACGACGCGAAGTCGAACGCCATGCTCAAAGAGGCCCAGCGCCTGATCTACGAGGATCAGCCCTACACCTTCTTGTACTGGATGGACGAGATCGTCGCCGTGCACTCGCGGTTTAAGGACGTGCGGGTGGACATCCTCTCCCAGTACCGGCGCATGGACGCCTGGTGGGTGCCCGCCAACGAGGTCAAGTACCCTCAGTGACCCGGCGCGGGTGAAGGAAGAGGATGTTCACGTACACGCTCAAGAAGCTGGCGATGGCGCTGCCCCTGTTGTGGGGCGTCATCACCTTGATCTTCTTCTTGATTGAGCTCTCACCGGGCGACGCCACGGATCGGTTCTTCACCCCGGAGACCCCGCCCGAGGTGCGGCAGGCGATCACCGAGAAGTGGGGCCTCGACAAGCCCGCGGTCACCCGGTACGGCATCATGATGCTGAACCTGCTCCAGGGGGACTTCGGGCGGTCGATCTCCCAGGAGCGACCGGTGTTTGACATCGTGCTCGACGCCTTGCCCAACACGCTGGTGCTGAGCCTCTTGTCGCTCATCGTCATCA
>JBEAVX010000606.1:0-3861 GCA_041160755.1 Pseudomonadota bacterium | reverse complement strand
AGAGTCGAGCGCGCCTTGGCCACGGGTGCTGCTGAGCTAATCCTCACGCTCAGAGAAGGCAAGCTCGATGGCCGATCCCTCGGAGCGTGCATGGCCGGCATGACCTTTCAGGATCTCATCTTGTCGCTCCAGCGGTACTGGGGCGAGCGAGGCTGCGCGATCCTGCAGCCCCTCGATCTGGAGGTCGGCGCGGGCACCTTCCACCCCGCCACGTTCTTGCGCTCCTTGGGCCCTGACGCCTGGCGCGCGGCCTATGTGCAGCCCTGCCGCCGCCCCGGTGACGGCCGCTACGGCGAGAACCCCAACCGCCTGGGCCACTACTACCAGTTCCAGGTCATCATGAAGCCGAGCCCGCCGGACATCCAGGAGCTCTACCTGGGCAGCCTGCGGGCCATCGGCATCGATCTCAACCGCCACGACGTGCGCTTCGTCGAGGACGACTGGGAGTCCCCCACCTTGGGCGCCTGGGGCCTCGGCTGGGAGGTGTGGCTCGATGGCCAAGAGGTCACGCAGTACACCTACTTTCAGCAGTGCGGCGGCCACGACCTCGCGCCGATCTCCGTCGAGCTCACCTATGGGCTTGAGCGCGTGGCGATGTACCTCCAGGGCGTGGACAACGTCTACGACCTCACCTGGGTCGAGGGCATCACCTACCGCGACGTGTTCCTAAAGAACGAGCAGCAGCAGTCGGCCTACGCCTTCAAACACGCCGACATCGACCGCCTCTTCGCCGCGTTCAACTTCGCCTTTGAGGAGTGCCGGGCGCTCGTGAGCCAAGGCCTGCCGCTCCCGGCGTATGACCAGGCCTGCAAGGCCTCGCACCTGTTCAACGTGCTCAACGCCCGGGGCGCCATCTCCGTCGCCGAGCGCGCCCAGTACATCAAACGAATCCGTGACCTCGCGTGCGCCTGCGCTGATGCCTCGCTGGGTGTGCACCTTGAGCGCGCCGCCGTGGAGGGGGAGTGATGTCGTCCGCCGACCTGCTGATCGAGGTTCGTTGTGAGGAGCTGCCGGTCTCGATGATCGGCCCGGCCTTGGACGGCCTGGAGTCGGGGCTTCTGGCCTTGCTCAAGGGCGTCGAGCACGGCGTCACGCGGCGCTTCTCGACGCCCCGGCGCCTCTGCGTCGTCGTCGAGGGCGTGGCCGGCGCGCGCCCGGTCGAGGACCGCTACGTTCATGGCCCCAACGTGAACGTCGCCAAGAAGGACGGCGCCTGGACCGGCGCGGCGATGGGCTTCGCCAAGAAGAACGGCGTGAGCGTCGAGGAGCTCGTCGAGATCGTCGGGCCCAAGGGTGATCAGGTCATCGCGGCGCGCTTCTCGGCGGGCGGAGAGACCACCCCGGCGCTCGTCGCCGGTGGGCTAGAGGCCCTGATCTTGGGCCTGCCGTTCAAGAAGTCGATGCGCTGGGGCAGCGGCGCGGCCCGCTGGGGTCGGCCCTTCCACCAGGTGATCGCGGTCTACGGCGGCGCGCGCATCGACGCCACCGTCGCGGGGGTCACCACCACCGACGCCGTCATCGGCCACCGCCTCTCGACCTTGGCGCCGGGCCCCGTCGCCGACGCCGAGAGCTACCTCGCCGCCCTTCGGGATCGCCATGTCTTGGCTGACCGGGATCAGCGCCGCGCCGTCATCCGTGAGGGCCTCGCCGCCGTCGCCGCCGCGCGTGGGGTCGAGGTCGCCTGGAACGACGCGCTGATCGACGAGGTCACCGATCTCGTCGAGTGGCCCGTGCCCCTGGCCGCCACCTTCGCTGAAGAGCTGCTGCACCTCCCGCCTCGGCTGCTCGTCGAGTCGATGCGCGTGAACCAGCGCGTCTTCCCGACGCTGCGCGACGGCCAGCTCACGAACGTCATCTTGACCGTGAGCAACAACCCCTTCGGCGATCCGGCGCTCATCGCTGAAGGCAACAAGCGGGTGCTCGCCGCGCGGTTCTACGACGCCCAGTTCTTCTACGCTGAAGACCGCAAGACGCCGCTCGCCCAGCACGGTGAGCGCCTCGTGAAGATGCGCTGGGTGAAGGGCCTGGGCACCATGGCCGACAAGCAGGAGCGTGTCGGCACCTTGGCGCAGTCCTTGGCGAGCCTGCTCGGCGCGGACCCGCTCGTGGCGTTCCAGGCGGGCTCGTTGTGTAAGGCGGACCTCTTGACCTTGATGGTCGGCGAGTTCCCCGAGCTGCAGGGCCACATGGGTCGGCTCTACGCCCAGAACGACGGCCTCGACGCCAAGGTCGCCCTGGCGATTGAGGAGCATTACCTCCCGCGCTTCTCCGCCGACGGCCCGCCGACGAGCGCCGCCGGTCAGACGGTGGGCCTCGCCGACCGCCTGGACACCCTCGCGGGCTGCTTCGGCATCGGGCTCGTGCCCAAAGGCAGCGCCGACCCCCAGGGCCTGCGCCGCGCGGCGAACGGTGTGCTGGCGATCCTCTTCGCCTCGGGCCGCCCCGTGCCGCTCACGACCTTGGTCGGCGCGGCGCTCGATGGCTATGAGGCCCGCGAGGGCAGCGCCGTCGTCATCCGCCGCGACCGCGACGAGGTGAGCGCCCAGGTGACGCAGTTCATCCTGGAGCGCCTGCGCGCCCAGCTCAAGGACGAGGGCTACGCCACGGAGCTCGTCGACGCCGTGCTCAGCGCCGGTGGCGACGAGGTGCGCGGCCTGCTCGCCCGGGTAGACGCCTTGGCGACCTTGGCCCGCTCCGGCGGCTTCGGGGAGCTGGTGCAGCTCGTGAAGCGGGTGCAGAACATCTCCAAAGACCACGACAGCGCGGTGTATGACGCCGCGGCCTTGCCCGAGCCCGCCGAGCGCGCCTTGGCCGAGGCCCTGGAGGCCGCCCGGGACGAGGTCAACGCGGCCTTCGCCCGGTTTGATGTCGGCGCGGCCTTGGCGCGGATGATCCAGCTTCGCCCCGCCGTGGCCCGCTTCTTCGACGACGTGCTCGTGATGGCTGAAGACGAGGCGCTGCGGCGCAACCGGCTCGGCCTCTTGCGTGCCGTCGCCGAGCTGTTCCGGTCTGTGGCAGACTTCCGTAACCTCAGCGCGGAGTGAGCCCAGGCGCTCTCCGCACACCCCCGGAGTCCGAGATGTCCGAGCGTACTGTCTACCTGTTCGGCGATGGAAAAGCGGACGGCGCCGCCTCCGACAAGGCCCTCCTCGGCGGAAAAGGCGCGAACCTCGCCGAGATGACGCGGCTGGGCCTGCCGGTCCCTCCGGGCTTCACGGTCACCACGAAGGCCTGCAACTACTACTTCGCCCACGGCGAGCAGCACCCGCCGGGCCTCGATGACGAGATCCGCGCCGGGGTGCGCCACATCGAGGCGCTCACGGGCAAAGGTTTCGGCTCGGGCGAGAACCCGCTCTTGGTCTCCGTGCGCTCCGGCGCCCCGGCCTCGATGCCGGGCATGATGGACACCGT
This sequence comes from Pseudomonadota bacterium, assembly GCA_041160755.1. Lineage (GTDB taxonomy): Bacteria > Myxococcota_A > UBA796 > UBA796 > CAJQPC01 > JADKFE01. The sequence goes on along the minus strand of JBEAVX010000606.1, from coordinate 450 downwards.
GCTCAACCTGGGCCTCAACCAGACGACGGTGAAGGCGCTGGCCGCCCGCAGCGGCAAGCCCCGCTTCGCCTGGGACTCCTACCGCCGCTTCTTGCACATGTTCGGCGACGTCGTGCTGCGTATCCACGCCAGCCGCTTCCACCGCGCCCAGAAGGCCTTGTTCGGTGAGCGGAGCGTCGAGGAGCTCAACGTCGAGGAGCTCGGGCGGCTGTGTACGGCCTGGGAGGAGGTGATCGTGCAGTCGATCGGCCGCTTCCCCCACGACCCTTGGGATCAGCTCACCGCCGCCATCGACGCGGTGTTCAAGAGCTTCAACACCCAGCGCGCCCGCTACTACCGCAAGACGCACAACATCCCTGAAGACTGCGGCACCGGCGTCAACGTGCAGGCGATGGTCTTCGGCAACCTCGGCGAGTCCTCCGCGACGGGCGTGGCCTTCACCCGCGACCC
>JBEAVX010000558.1:0-6666 GCA_041160755.1 Pseudomonadota bacterium | reverse complement strand
CTCCTCAGGCGGACACCCTCATCGGGGTGTGTCATTCAGTGGGCGTGCCGTCTCCGGGCACGCATCCCCGCCACACTATCTGAGCGATCAAAAAAAGTCGAGCAACTTGGATCTTGCTGTTCATTGCCCGGGCCAGAGCGAGCGGATAGCCGGGGGCCATGTCCACCCCCCTGCTTCAAGTCCTCGTGTTCGTCTCCGGCGCGACCGTCATGGCGGTCGAAATGACCGGTCTTCGGCTGCTCGCCCCGTTCTTCGGCACAAGCCTCCTCGTCACCACGATCCTCATTGGATCCATGATGGCGTTTCTCTCGTTGGGGTATCGACTCGGTGGCGCATATGGCGATCGTTCGCCGACGCTGCGCGCGCTGTGCACGATCACTGGCGCGGCGGCCGGTCTCACGCTGATCATCCCGTTCATCGGTCAGCCGATCCTCCGCGCGGCGGCTGGCGCGATTCGCCCGCTCTTAGAGGGGGAGCGCCTCGCTGAGCCCCAGGTGGCGATCGCGATGATCATCGGCGGGCTCTTGGGCACCTTGGCGCTGTTCGCCGCCCCGGTCACGCTCATGGGCATGGTGAGCCCTTGGGCGGTGCGCCTCGCGGTCAAAGACGTCGAGAACGCCGGGGTCGCCGCGGGCAAGCTCTACTCGTTGTCCACCTTCGGCTCCATCGTCGGCTCGTTCTTGCCGGCCTTGGCCCTGGTGCCGCTCTTTGGTGTGCGCAACACCTTCGTCGTCGTCGGCGGGGCCCTGCTCGCGGTCTCGGCGGTGGGCTACTTCGGCGCCCCCAAACACGCGACGCTGGGCGCCTTGGCCTTGCCCCTCGCGCTTCTGCCCCAGGGCCTCATCCGGCCCATGGACGGCCTCGTCGTCGAGAAAGAGTCGCTCTACCACTTCATTCAGGTGGTCATCGAGCCCTACGGCAAGTGCAAAGAGGCCTACCACCTCTACCTCAACGAAGGCGTCGGCGTTCACTCGGTGAAGTGCCTCGACCCCTCCATCGAGACCCGGGGCACCTGGGCGTACATGGCCGCCGCGCCCCTGTACAAAGACGACCCGATGAGCACCAAAGAGGTGCTGGTCATCGGCCTCGCCGGGGGCACCGTCGCTCGGCAGCTCTTGGAGGCCTTCCCCGAGGCCCACATCGACGGGGTGGAGATCGACGGCGAGGTCGTGCGCATCGGCGAGCAGTACTTCGACAACAAAGACCCCCGCATCACGCCCTACGTCATGGACGGGCGGGTGTTCTTGCAGTCCACGGACAAGGTCTACGACGTGATCCTCGTGGACGCTTACCGCCAGCCCTACATCCCGTTCCACCTCACGAGCGTCGAGTGGTGGAAGGAGGTCAAGCGCCACCTCGCCCCGGACGGCGTGGTCGCGATCAACGTGGCCTCGGTGCGCGGCGTGTCCCAAGACCTCACGCAGATGATCTACCACACGATGCGGACCGAGCTGCCCTCGGTGCACCTGGTGGACGCCACCACCTCCAACGACATCCTCTTCGCCACCATGGGCACCACGCCCAAGGAGCGCATCGCCGACCACCTCGCGGCCTTGCCCCGGGTGAAGGGCCTCGATCAGCTCCGCCCGGTGATCCGCGAGAAGCTCACCGGCGAGGTGCCGGGCTGGGAGCAGGCCCGGGTGCTCACCGACGACCAGGCCCCGGTCGAGATGGCCTGGGAGCTGATGGCGTTTGAGTACGTCCAGTGACGCGCCGGGTTTGAGCCCAGCGCGACCGGGCCTACTTCATCTGGTTCGCGACGCGCTTGAGTTCGCGTAAGCTCGTGATCTCTAAGAGTTTTCCGCGAATGGCGAACTCGGAGAACCGCTGGGCTTTGCGCAGCACCTCGCCGCGCTCATAGAGCTTGCCCCAGAAGCTGTCGTACTTTCGTTGGTTGAAGCGGCGCACGAAGCGGTCGCTGGCCAAGAAGGTGACGAGCTCTTTGGGCAGGTTGTTGAACAGCGTCAAGAAGAAGAGGAAGTTGACGTAGCTGCCCTTGGGGACGTGGAAGCTCGCCCGGTACACCTGGTTGTACTCATCGGTGATGAAGCCGTCCTCCATCGCCTTGTGGAAGAACTCCGTGCCGGGGTAGGCGATGAGTGACGAGGGCAAGAGGTTGTAGGGCGGCGGCAAGGTGCAGACCAGGCGCAGGCCCTTCATCACGTCTTCCGTGGACTCCCAGGGGTTGTCGAGGATGATGTGGTAGTCGGGGACCTGGATGTAGTCCTTGTACTTGCTGATGATGTTCACGGCCTTGAGGAGCTGCTCGTTCGTCATGCCGCGCTTGTACATGCGCATCGTCTCGGCGCTGCCGGTCTGGATGCCGAGCTCGGTGAAGCACAGGCCGGCGTCGATGAGCGCGGCGTACTTCTCCTCGTTGATCGTCGTGGGGCTGCACTGCGCGCGGAAGGGCAGGCCGACCTCACGTTTCCAGACCTCAGCGAACTTCTGAATCTCCTCAGTCGAGGTCGAGAAGAACACGTCGTCCTGGAAGTGGATGATGCCCACCTCGGGGAAGCGGCGCATCACCTGCTTGATCTCGCCGACCATGTGCTCCACGGAGCGGCGGCGCAGGTACTTCTGGCCCTTGTAGAGATCGTGGTTGAAGGCCACGCCGCAGTAGCTGCACTTGTGGGGGCAGCCGCGAGTGATCATCGTCTTGTAGGAGATGCGCAGATCGCCGTTGCGGTCGGGGTAGGTGGGGACGATGTGTTTGAAGGCCTCCCACTCGACCTTCACCATCTTGGCGTGGGACTCTGGGTCCCAGGTCCAGTCGTCCGCCAGGTCGAAGTCTTGGTACGGCATGGTGTCGAGGTCTTGCACCAGGGGGCGGTGCGGGTTGCCGACGACCTTGCCGTTGGGTTTGCGGAACCAGAAGTTCCGCACGTCGTAGTAGTCCTGGCCTTTGTCGAGGCGCTCGACGAGCTCCAGAAGCGCCAGCTCACCCTCGCCGACACACACCGCGTCCACAAACTCCAGGGCTTGTTGGGGCATGGTGGTGGGGTGGAAGCCGCCCCAGATGAGCATCTTCTCGGGGTAGCGGCCCTGGATCGCCCGGGTGGCCTGCACGGCGACGTCAAACATCGAGGTGAGGAACGACACCCCGACGAGGTCGTAGTCCTTCACGAGATCGAGCATGTCCTCGACCAAGGACTGCTTCATCTGCTTGATGTAGCCGGGCTGAAACCGGTTGGTGTAGTTGTCGGCCGGGAGGAAGATCATCCGCACCTCGTGGCCGTGGGCCTTGAGGTAGGACGACAACGTGCGGATGCACGGTGAGTAGTGGTCGATCGGCGTGGGGTTGATGAGCGCGACCTTCATCGGATCCTCCAGATTCGGCTCAGTGTAGCAGCGGGGGATGGGGGTCGCCACGCCAAGTCAAGGCTCGCTGTGTGTTTTCACCCACCAGCCGGCACGGCCAGGACGATGCCCTCGGCGTCGCCGCGGGTGAGCTGGTCACCGTCCGCTCGCAGGGCGTGCTCGGGCAGCCTCAGGCCGATCCAGATCGGGCCTTGGGGGCTAGGCCGCAGGACCACGGCGACGGCGGTGGGTTGTTTGGCGTGATCCGTCGCGGCTTGGGGGAGGAGCCGCGCGGAGAGGGCGCCGTCTCGCGCCATCACACGCACGACGCCAGAGGGGGTGCTAAGCGTGGCGACGCCGTCTTCGAGGCGAAGGTCTATGACGCCGTCGGTGAGCGCGGCCAGCGCGGCTTGGCTCTCGGGGCTGATCGTCGGCGGCAGGCCCGGCGGCTGGCGACGCAGGATCCGGCGCGTCAAGGCCCGGCTCTCCTCCAAGCCCAAGACCGCGCCCACGACGGAGAACAGCGCGGCGCCGCCCCCGCCCAAGACCAGGATCGAGACGAGGCCGTCCCCGGCGAAGGGCTTCGTGGCAGAAACTGCCAAGCCCATGATCACCGTGGCGAGGAGCACCTTGGCGTGGGGCTTCACCAGCGCCGACCACAGGCCGCCCGCGCGTCGGTGCAAGAGCGCCGTGAGCCAGAAGACCTCGATGGTGGCGAGGATCGCGTGCGAGAGCGGGATGCCGATGACGCCGAGCCGCGCGGTGAGCCAAGCGGCCAAGGGGAACTTCACCAGGACCAGGCCGAGGCCGATCCACATCGGCGTGCGGGGGTCGTTCAGCGTGTAGAACACCGGCACGAGCACCCGCTGGGCGCCGATGGCCCAGATCGCCACGGCGTAGCCCCGCAGGATCGTCGCCGTGGCGGCGGTGTCCTGGGCCGTGAACGCCCCGCGCTCAAAGAACAGCGCGACGAGGGGATCGGCGAGGAGGTAGAGCCCGACGGCGGCGGGCAGCATGAAGGTGGAGTTGAGGTTGAGCGCGCCGGAGAGATCGCGGCGAAACGCGGCGTGATCCCCTCGGGCGGCGTGAACCGAGAGCCCCGCGAGGGCCGCGACGCCCACCGCGCCGGAGATGATCGAGAACGGCAGGTGCGCGATGCGGAAGGCGTAGAGCAGCCAAGAGACCGGGCCGTCGCCGAGGCGGGAGGCGAGCTGGGTCTCGACGAGCAGGTGGAGCTGGGTGACGGAGATCGCGATGACCGCCGGCAGCACGAAGGCCCACAGGCGCCGGAGCGCCGGGTGTCCGGTGAGGGTGGGCCGCAGGCGAAAGCCTTGGCGCCACAAGAGCGGGAGCTGGGCGAGGGCCTGGGCCGCGCCGCCGAGGAGCGACGCCCACGCGACGGCGAAGATGGCCGGGTGGCCCGTGAGCCGCTCGTAGGCTGGCGCGCCGACGCAGGCGGCGATCACCGCGCCGTTCATCAACAATGGGCTCACCGCGGGCCAGAAGAAGCGGCCCCGCACGTTGAGCATGCCCATGAACACCGAGGCCACGGCGATGAGGCCCACGAACGGCGAGAGCGCCCGGGACAACGACGCGGTGAGCGCGGCCTTCTCGACGTTCTGGTCAAAGCCCCCGGCGACGAGGCTCACCAAGGGATCAGCGAGGGTGAACGTGAGCAGGGCCACGACGGCGACGGCGGCGAGCAGGCCGCCCAAGAAGGCGTTGGCCAAGGCGAAGGCGGCGTCTCGGCCCTCCTTCTCTTCGACGTCGGCGTAGAGCGGCACGAAGGCGTTGGAGAGCGCGCCTTCAGCGAAGAGCTCCCGCAACATGTTGCCGATGCGAAAGGCGGCGTTCCAGGCGTCCGCGGCGAGGCCCGCGCCAAACACGGCGGCGAAGACGACCTCGCGGGCGAGGCCGCTCACCCGAGAGAGCAGGTTCGCGGCGCCGACCGCGGCGACGCTCTGACGAAGGGAGGGGTTTGGTGAAGCCATCGGCGCTTGGGTTAACCCGGACGCAGACCCGACACAGGTCGCGTCGTCAAGATCCTGTCACGAATGAAGATTCTCCAGGTATGCTGCCGATGTGCGACGACCCCTTGCCATGATGGCGCTCCTGGGTGCGCTCCCCGTGGCTTGGGCCGCGACGGGAGGCCCTGACGCCGGCGGCGTGTCGTGGCTCGACTCGAACGAGGCCGAAGGGCCGCCCTCGACGCTCCTGGACATCACCGCTGAGGGGGAGCTGCTCGCGCTCGGCGACGAGGCGCAGACCCCGCTGAGCCTCCCGTTCACGGTGTCTTGGTATGGCTCGGCGGAGACGCTCCTCTATGTAGGAGACAACGGCACCGCCTTCTTCTCGGGCAGCCAAGACGCCGCGGACGTCACCTGCGCCCCAGGCGGCGCGTGGTCGGGCGTCGCCGCCTGGTGGCTCGACCACGACGGGGCCGAGGTCCGCGCGGCCACCTTGGGCCAGTACCCTCGGCGCCTCGTCGTGATTGATTGGACGTCCGCCCAACCCAAAGGCGCGACCGGCGACGGCCAGGTGCAGGTCTGGTTTCAGGAGGCCCGGGACGAGGCGGTCATCGTGCTCGGGGACCTCGACGTCGGGGACGCGTCGTTTGATGGCGGCGCCGGGGCGGTCATCGGCGTGCAGGGCAGCGCCAGCGCCGGGGTGGCGTGGTCCTGCGCTGGCGGCCTCAGCGACGGCGTGAGCGCGTGGTTTGGCCCCGAGTCGAGCCGCCCCGGCGTGGCGGCGGTGAACCTCGGCGAGCAGAGCCGGGCGTGGTACGGCGGGTCGTCGTATGGGTACCTCGGGCAGACCCTCGCGGACGGGGATCTCAACGACGACGGCCTCAGCGAGCTGCTCATGGGCGCGCCTGAAGATGACCAGGTCGTGCTCACCTACGGCGGCCTCGCCCCGGGCAGCGGCGACGCGAGCGCGGCGGAGGCGATCTTCACCGGGACGAGCGGCGGCGAGCTCGGCGCGGCGATGTTGGTCGTTGATCTGGACGGCGACGGCCTCGACGACGTGGTCTTGGGCGAGCCTCGGTCCGACACCGCCGGGAAAGACGCGGGCGCGGTGTACCTGCTCCGCCACGACGCCTTTGGCGGCACCAGCGCGGTGAAGACCCTCGCTGAGGCGACGCTCACCGGCGACTCGTCCAGCGACACCCAGTCCGGGGACGGCCTCGCCAGCGCAGACGTAGACGGCGACGGCTACAACGACCTCTGGATCGGCGCCCCCGGAGACGACACCGACGGCCTCAACGCCGGGGCGGTCGTGCTGTGGAGCGGCGGGGTGAGCTGGAGCTCGGGCTCCCTCGCGGGGCTGCCGACCCTCGGCGGCGCGGCGGCGGGGGACAAGCTCGGC
>JBEAVX010000479.1:0-3936 GCA_041160755.1 Pseudomonadota bacterium | reverse complement strand
GGGTGAGAGCGGGCCGATCGTCCAGCCGCCAGCAAAGCCGGGGCGGGGCGTCCCCGTGCGCGGCTGGACAGGGGCGGCCCCGGGCGTGGCTTCGGGCGTGGACTTGGGCGCGGCGCCGTCGAGGAGCGCCTGGATCGTCGCCCAACGCGCCGCCTCGCCGTCGAGCTCGGCCAACAACGCCCCGCGCAGAGGCTCGGGCTGGGCCTCGGCGTAGGCGACCACACGCCCCAAGAAGGGCAGGAGGTAGCTGAGGTCGCGGTCGAAGGGGTGGGGCATTGTCGGGTCCGGCGTCGGCACGCAGAATAACCGCTCAACGCCCGGTTATGGGGTCAGGTATGCGGCGACTCTGGTCAAGTGGTCTCCTGACGGCGCTCATCAGCGCGCTCGGCGTCGTTTACCTCAGCGTCTGGCCGATCGACGTGGATCCCGCGCCGATGGATCTGCCGCTGAGCCCGGGCTTTGAGGGGGTGTACGCGCGGAACGATCGCCTCGGCTCGCTGCAGCGCCTCGCCGATGGCCTCTTAGACGGGCCCGAAGATGTCCTGCTCGACCCCGAGGGGCGGCTGATCACGGGCCTCGTCGATGGGCGCGTGGTGCGTTTTCGCCCGGGTGAGGCCCTCGTCGAGACCTTGGTGGACACCGGCGGCAGGCCCTTGGGCCTCGCGCTGGACGCCGCCGGGGCGCTGTGGATCGCCGACGCCCGCAGAGGGCTGTTGCGGCTCCAGGACGGGCAGCTCACGGTGATGAGCGACGCTGAAGGCGGGCGCGCCTTCCGGTTCACCGATGAGCTGGCCATCGCGCCGGACGGCGTCGTGTACTTCACCGACGCCTCGTTCCGGTATGGCCCAGAGCGGTACCGGGACGACTTCTTTGAGCATCGGCCCAACGGGCGGCTCCTCCGGTTTGACCCGGCGACGGGGGAGACGCGCCTCGTGCTCGGCGGCTTGTACTTCCCCAACGGCGTCGTCGTGAGCCCTGACGGCGGGGCGCTCTATGTCGCGGAGTCGGGGATGGCGCGCATCCTGCGGGTGCCGCTCGGCGTCGCGGACCCCCAGGCCACCCCCCTCGTCGAGAACCTGCCCGGTTACCCGGACAACCTCTCGATGAGCCCAGACGGCGTGATCTGGGTGGCGCTCTTCGCCCCGCGCCACGCCCAGGCCGAGGCGCTGATGCAGAACCCGGCGGTGACCCGGGCGATCCTCCGGCTGCCGAAGGCCCTGCGCCCGGCGCCGGCGCGGGTCGGGGTGGCGCTGGGGATCTCCACCACCGGGGAGATCCTTCACAACCTGCAAGATCCCACCGGGCGCTTCGCCCCGGTCACGAGCGTGATCGAGGCCGACGGACAGCTCTATCTGGGCTCACTCACCGAGCGCGCCGTCGGCACCTTGCCCGCGCCTCAATAAATCGTCCCGATTCGCCTTGACAAGTTGTCCATAGAGCCTGTGGACAAGTCAAGATTCACAGGTCGCCTCAGGCGCCACATGGGGGTGCGCAAGGCGCCATATTGTAGTGATAACAAGTATTTGGTTCGTAAATTGACGACTTGCGCGCTTGGGGGCACGGTGGACGGCCTGTGGACAGGTTGTGGAGTCATCCCGCCCGGACAGGGTGCACGGGGTCGAGGGGGCGGCCTCGCGTTGTGTGCTCAAAAGTTGAGCATGGCCCGGGCCGCTTCAGATGGGTTAAGGTCAACGTGATCCGTTCGCGCGGCTCCGCGCTCTGCCCGGCGTCGCGCTCGGCCTCGCCTCATCTCCCTGCGTCCAGCGCCGCACCCCCTGGACTACAAGACGACGGTCGCGGGTTCGCCCGCGCAAAGGAAGAAGGAGTACCCCATGACCATCCCTCGTCTCTCCGCTGGGCTCTTGCTCATCGCGGGTTTGGCTGTCACGTTCGCCCCCAAAGACGCCGAGGCCGAGCGGCGCGGGAAAGAGAGCCAGATGCTGCTCATCGGCATCGACGGCGCCGAGTGGATGGTCATCGAGGATCTCTGGGCGAAGGGGTATCTCCCCAACCTTCGCGCCTTGGTGAACCGTGGCGTGCGCGCCAAGCTCAAGACCGAGTACGGCAAGAGCCCCGTCATCTGGACGACCATCGCGACGGGCGTGCTCCCCGAGAAGCACGGCATCACCGGCTTCGTCGTCGCCACGGATGAAGGTGACGTGCCCGTGGCCTCCACGGTGCGGAAGGTGCCCGCCCTGTGGAACATCGCCACGAGCGCCGGGCTGTACGTCAACCAGGTCGGCTGGTGGGGATCTTGGCCGGCGGAGGTCATCAGCGGGGTGAACGTCACCGACAAGGTCCAGGCCGGCGACGTCAACGTCGTGCAGCCCAAGACCTGGGAGACGAAGATCAAGGGTGAGCTCGCCCAGATCAACTCCCAGACCTACAAGTCGATGTTCCCCGGCGAGCAGCAGTTCGCCCCTGAAGATCGTGTGGTGGCCCACGTCGCCCCCACCTTGGCCGCCAGCGGCTACGACCTCATGGTGATGTACCTCCATGGCTCCGACCCCAACTCTCACCGGTACTGGCGCTATTACCGGCCCCAAGACTTCCCCGGCGTCGCCGTAGACGCCGCCGAGGCCGCCAAACACGCCGACCGCATCCCCAAGGCCTACAAGTCCATCGATCAGGTCATCGGCCGGATGGTCGAGTCCTCGGGCACCGACACCAACATCATCATCGTCTCCGACCACGGCTTTCACGCCTTGGACGAGCCCATCGTCAAGGTGGTCATCGACCTCGACCTCGTGCTGGCGAAGCTCGGGTACCAGGTGCGCAGCGGCGAGAAGATCGACGTCGCCAAGAGCAAGGCCAGCGCCTATGGCTCTCGGCACAACGAGGTCCGCAAGCGGGTGCGGTTCTACGTCGCGGGGCGTGACGCCGGCGGCACCGTCGCCGCGGCCGACGTGGCAAAACACCGGGCTGAGCTGGAGAAGGCCCTGCTCACGAAGGTGACCTACGCCTCGGGGATGCCCGTGTTCGGCGTCGAGGACGCCTTGCCCGCCGACAAAGCCCAAGGTGCCGACTTTGTCGTGGTCGTGCTCGATGACGGCGCCACGAAGGAGCTCATCATCAACGGCGCGCCGACGACCGAGCCGGTGAAGGGCATGGTCGAGAACTCCGGCGGCCACGAAGGCAACCCGCCGGGCATCTTCATCGCCGCGGGCCCCGACATCAACACCAAGGCCGTGATGCCCGCGACGCTCTCGATTCACGATGTGGCGCCGACGGTGCTCTACGGCATGGGCCTGCCCGTGGGCCAAGACTTCTCAGGCAAGGCCCAGACGGCGCTCTACACCGACGCTTACCGTCAGGCGCACCCGCTCAAGACCGTCCCGTCCTACGGCACCACACGCAGCTCAAGCGAGGTGTCGAAGAGCAAAGACGACGCCGAGATGCTCAAGCAGCTCCAGGAGCTCGGCTACTTGGAGTAAGGCGCCACACCGCCGCCGCCAGGGCCAGGGCCGCGACGACGAGCGCCCCTGGCGCCAAGAGCGGGCTGGCGCCGCTGAGAGCGCCCAAGAGCGCCGTGACCGTGGACTGATCGGGGCGCAGCTCGCGCTCAAACTCCAGGTTGCTCTCCAGGTGCTCCCAGACGCCGATGGCCGAGGTGATCACCACGGCCACGCTGAGCGCCTGGAGGGGCCTCGGCGCGGCGGCCTCGGGGGTTCGCGCCGCCCACAGCGCGCCGAGGGCGGTGAGGCCCCCCACGACGATTGGGGCGAGCTGCAGCGTCTCCTCGGTGTGGCCGATGAGCAGCAGCTCGCCGACCAGGCCGAGGCCCGTGAGCCCAGCCAGGGCGAGGAGCGCCCGGCGGAGACCCCGCTCGACCTCACTCATTGGGTGAGCAGCCCTTTGGCGAGGCCGAGCTCTTCAGGGCTGACCTTGTCGGTGAGCGCGGTGAAGAAGGCGTCGTTGTTGGCGAAGGGGCGGGCC
>JBEAVX010000473.1:0-4011 GCA_041160755.1 Pseudomonadota bacterium | reverse complement strand
CCAGGGGGACCGTCTCGCGGATGACGCGTAACAGCTCACGCTCGTTGAGCGGGCGCTGGTCGGCGAAGGTGTTGAACAGGGCCTCGATGACGACCTGCTCTAGCTCGGCGCCAGAGTATTTGTCGCTCTCTTCAGCGCATTGGTAAAGATCGAGGCCCGAAGGATCCCGCCCGCGGCGGCGCAGGTGGATGTCGAGGATCTGCAGCCGCTCGTGAACGTCGGGCAGGTCGACGAAGAAGATCTCGTCGAAGCGGCCCTTACGCAGGAGCTCCGGGGGCAAGGAGCGCACCTCGTTCGCCGTGGCCACGACAAACACCGGCTTCGACTTCTCCTGCATCCAGGTCAAGAAGGTGCCGAAGGCGCTGCCCGAGGCCGACTGCCCTTGGTTCAAGAAGCCCTTCTCCAGCTCATCGATCCACAACACCGCCGGGGAGATCGACTCGGCGATGCGGATCGTCTCCCGCAGCGAGTCCTCGACCCGGTCGCCGCCGGAGAACAAGGCGCCGACGTCCATGCGCAGCAGGGGGATGCGGAACAGCCCGGCGACGGCCTTGGCGGTGAGCGACTTTCCGCAGCCCTGCACACCCAACAAGAACACGCCCTTGGGCTCGGGGAGGCCGTACTCTCGGGCGCGCTCGGAGAAGGCCACGGCGCGGCGGCCGAGCCACTCCTTGAGGTTGCCCAGGCCGCCGACGTCGCCCATCTCTTCGACGTGGTCGTAGAACTCCAGGTGTGGGCTGCGGCGGATGGCCTGGCGTTTGGCCTCGGCGAGGTCTTTGAGGCGCTCGGTGGAGAAGCCGCCGCCGTCCAGCACCACCCGGGCGAAGGTGCGCTTGATCTCCTTCTCTGTGAGGCCCAAGGAGATGCGGACGATCTGCTCAAAGAGCTCTTGGGTGAGCTCTTGGTTCTGCTTGCGTAAGAGCGCCTTGAGCACCCGGCCGACCTCTTCAGCGTCGGGGAGCGGCACGTCGAGGACGGTGAGGTCCTTCTCCAGGTCACGGGGCAGGCGCAGGGTGGGGGAGAGCAGGACGATCGCCTGGCCCCGGGCGCCGAGCATGGGCTCCAGGTCGCGGAGGCGGCGGATGACGTCGGCGCGGTCGAAGGCGACGTGGAGATCCGCCATGACAAACATCGCGGGCTCGGTCACACGCGCCACCTCGTTCAAGGCGTCGAGGGGATCCTTGGTGCCGTCGCGGGGGGCGCCACCCAGCGGGCCGAGGCCCTCGGTGAGCCTCCAGCGCCAGATGGACAGGCTTTGGCGCTCGCAGAGCTTCAGCAAGTTACGCTCCACACGCTCCTCTTCATAGGTGAGCAGGTAGAGCAGCGGGTATCGGGCCTTCAAGAGCAGGCCGACTCGGTCCATCAGCGCGCGCATCCCCCGAAGACTAGCACAACGGAGCCTCCCCTGCGCATCGGCGTCGCGATCACCCGGGCCTCCCAGGTCGAGCCGACCTGGACCACGGTTCACATCGCCTGCGGCGCGCTCCGCGCCGGGCATGAGCTGCGCTTCATCGAGCCCTGGGACTTCGAGATCGACGCCGAGGGTCGCCTCGTGGCGCGCGCGCACGTCTTCCCGCCCCAAGAGATCAGCCGCGAGGCGCTCTGCGAGAAGCTGCGGGGGCGCACGGCGGCCCGGCGCTACGTCGAGCTCGGCCGGCTCGACCTGATGTTGCTGCGCATCAACCCGATCAACGCCTCGGTGCTGAGCTTCGCGTCCTTGGTCGAGCGCCTCGGCGTGCCGGTCTTGTGCTCGCCGAGCGCCTTGGTGCGCACCTCAAACAAGGCCTACCTCGCCACCCTGATCGACGTGCCCACGCCGCGCACCTTGGTGAGCCGGTCGTTCTCGACCCTCGCGGCCTTCGCCGCCGACCAGCCCACGGGCACGATCATCAAGCCCGCTCGGGCCTCGGGAGGCCGCGGCATCCAGCTCGTGCCGCCCCAGAGCCCGATGCCGCTGGAGCAGGCGCTGGACGGCGCGAGAGACGCCGGAGACGGCTACATCGTCGCCCAGGAGTACCTCGTCGCCGCCGAGGAGGGCGAGAAGCGCCTGGTGTGGTTGGACGGGCGCCTGCTCGGCGGTTACCTCCGGCGGCGAGCTCCAGGTGAGTTCCGGCACAACCTCAAACAAGGCGGTCAACCGGAACCTTGCGAGATCACCCCTCAAGATCACGCGCTGGTTGACGCTCTCACACCCCACCTCCGCGCGGACGGCGTCTGGTTCGCTGGCGTCGATGTTATTGGAGGGCAGGTGGTAGAGGTCAACACCCTCAACCCTGGTGGGCTCCACATGATTCAGGAGTTCACTGGTCTCGACCTCACCGCCCCGGTGATTCAATGGCTCGAAGCTCACGTCGCGACACAGATCAGCCTCCGGTTACCCCCCCGGGCGTCCTCCCCCTGAACGCCACGGGCAAGGACATCCTCTCCTTAGAGAACACCCGCATCCCGTCGCGGAAGCAGATCGTCGACATGCTCCGCAAGAACGGGAACTTGGAGCACCTCGACCTGCGCGGCGCTGACCTCAGCGGCGTGTCGTTCGACGGCGCCAAGCTGCGGTGGATCAAGCTCGCCGAGGCCAACCTCGCCCGCTGCTCCTTCCGGGGCGCCGACCTGAGCGGCGCGTCGATGTGGAACGCGAACCTCAAGGACGCCTGCTTCGACGACGCGATCTTGGAGGACGCCGACCTCGACTGCGCGAACATCGACGGCTGCACCTTCCGGGGCGCCCGCATCCGCAAGACGATCTTCCCCACGCCCCGGCTCTCGCTGCACCAGGTGCAGGACTCTCTGCGCACGGGCGCGAAGATCAAGCTTGAGAAGAAGACCCACGACGACGATCTGTAGACGAATCGCTCCTTGAACCTTCCCCACCGGCCGCGCGCGGAACCTTCCGCCCGCAGGCGCGGTCTGCTCACCCGGAGGCGCTCGGCATGTTCGCGACCCTGCTCGCCATGACGCTGGGCGTCACCTCCGATGAAGAGCTCGTGAGGAGGTTCGGGTCTGGTGATCGATCTGCGTTCAGTGAGCTCGTGCGCCGCTACCAGAGCCGGGTCTACAGCCTGTGCTTTCGTTGGCTGCGTGACCCCGCCAAGGCTGAAGAGGTCGCCCAAGACGTCTTCATCGCCCTCTACAAGAGCCTCGCCGACTTCCGTGGGGAGTCCAAGCTCTCCACCTGGATCTTCCGGGTGGCCACGAACCACTGCAAGAACCGCCTCGTCTACGGCAACCGACGCCGTGAAGATCGCCACGAGTCCATCGACGCCCCGGTCGGCGGCGACGACGACGGCCCGGTCAAGCAGTACGCCATCGACGCGCCGGGGCCCGACGCCTCGATCAACCGCGCCGAGGCGAGCAAGCTCCTCCAGGCCGCGCTGGACGCCTTGGACGAGGACCAGCGCGAGATCGTGCTCCTGCGGGACGTGGACGATCTCAGCTACGAAGAGATCGCCGAGCTGCTCCAGCTCCCCAAAGGCACGGTCAAGTCGCGCCTGCACCGCGCCCGCGCCGAGCTCGCCCGCCGCCTCTCCCGCAAGGTCGGCCTCGAAGATGTCGTCTGACCTCCTCCTTCCCCTCACGGACGCACCATGACTGACCCCCGCGCTCCTGAGAACCTCTCCGCGCTGCTTGACGGTGAGCTTGACCCTGACGAGGTCGAGGCCGTCGAGCGCGCGCTCCGCGAGGACCCGGCCCTGCGCGCCGAGCTTCACGCCCTGCAAGGGGCGATGGAGTTCACCCGGGCGCACGGCCCGGTGGAGCCCCCGGCGGGCTTCGCCGAGCGCCTCAACGCCCGCATCGACGCCGAGCTCGCCCCGCCGAGCCTCTGGGAGCGCCTGCGTGACGCCCTCCGCCAGCTCCCGTGGGAGGGCCTCGCCTTGGCGGCGGCCGGGGCCTTGGTGCTGTTTTTTGTGCAGAGCGCGCCGAAGCAGACCCCCGCCACGACGGGCGGTGAGGACGCGGGGGTGGACGCCGTGGCCCAAGGGCGGCCCGAGCTTGGTGTGGAGGGGGCCCCGG
>JBEAVX010000468.1:0-3407 GCA_041160755.1 Pseudomonadota bacterium | reverse complement strand
TGCTGATGCGGTTTGAGGGCGGCGCCCCGGCGCTCGTCGAGCGGCGCATCGGCCGGGGCCGGGTGCTCCTGTGGACCTCGTCGTTTGACCTCGGCTGGGGCAGCGCCCCGCTCCAGGCGGTCTTTCTGCCGTTCACCCAGCGCCTCGTCGCGTACCTCGGCGGCGAGTCCGCAGGCGGCGCGGTGCGGGCCGAGGGCGTCGTGGGCGAGGTGACGAGCTTACGCCTGCCCTTTGGTGGCCTCACCTTACGCCTCACCGGCCCCGACGGCGCCGATGTGCCGATGGAGACTGTACAAGGTGAACAGACCGAGCTGAGCTTCTTGCCCCGGCTGCCCGGCGCGTACGCGGTGCAGGTCGGCGACGAGCCCCCCGTCGCCCTCATCGCCGTGAACACCCCGGCGGAGGAGTCCGACGTGCGCGCCCCGCAGCCGCTCACCGCCGCCGCCGCCGCCATCGACCCCGCGCTCACCGAGCGTCGGGTGCGCCTTGGGCCCTTGGCCCTTGGCCTCGCAATCACCTTCCTCCTCGCACAGTCCTTACTCGCCCGTCGGGAGGCCCCATGAGGCCGCTCAGCCGCCGCGCCGCCCTCCGGTTAGGCGCCGCCGCCGCCGCGACCGCCTGCCTCGGCGCACGAGACACCTTCGCCTTTGGAGACGCCTCCAAGGTGGACTGTGTCGAGATCAACATGCCCGGCGGATCGATCTCTCGGCCCGAGGCCTGGAGCCGCCTGCTGTTTGAGATCGACCAGACGACGAGCATCGAGACCGTGAGCCGCGTGCCCCGCATCGCCCCTGAAGATCCGGCGCTGTTTGAGCACCCCTTCGCGGCCTTGGTCGGCGATGGTGCGTTAGAGCCGCTGAGCGACGCGGCGATTGAGCAGCTCCGCCGGTATCTCACCTACGGCGGGTTCTTGCTCATCGACGACGCCACGGGCCTCAAACGCTCCGCGTTTGACGACAGCGTGCGGAAGCTCATCGGCCGCCTGTTCCCCACACGGTCGCTGTTTCCGCTGCCATCAGATCACGCGATCTTCCGCAGCTTCTTCCTCATCAACCGCCCTGTGGGCCGCGTGGCGCAGTTTGACCACGTCGAGGCCGTGAGCCTGGGCGAGATCACGCCGCTGGTGTACTTTCGTAACGATCTCTCCGGCGCGCTCTCCCGAGGTGCGGACGGTCGCGGCACCTACCCCTGCACGCCCGGCGGTGAGAACCAGCGCCGGGAGGCCGTGAAGCTGGCGGTGAACCTCGTGATGTACGCGCTCACCTCCAACTACAAACAAGATCAGGCCCACGTCGCCGAGCTCATGAAGGAGGGTCGGCTGTGAGCCTCTGGTGGTGGCTCGGCGGTGAGGTCGGCCCCGACGCCGCCTTGACCTTCACGACCCCCGGCTGGCTGTTTGGCCTCGCCGCGGCGGCGGCCGTGGTCACCCTGCTCGTCACCTGGCGAGACGCCCGCCGGTTCCCGCCGGTGGGCGCTGAGCTTCTGTGTCTGGCGCTGGCCCTCTCCGTGGCCTGTTTTGCCGCCGCGGGCCCGGTGTGGGTCGAGCAGGCCGGTCACCGAGAGCCACCCCGCACGGTCCTGCTCATTGATGACAGCCGCTCCATGGGCGTGCTGGAGGCCGGTGAGCCCCGGGGGGCCCGGGCTTTGGCCGAGGTGATGGACCGTGTGCCTTCGGATCGTCTGGAGGTCTTCCGCTTTGGCCGCGAGCTGACGGCCGGAGGGGAGCCCAACTTTGAGCAAGGCAGCACCGATCTCGCCCAGGCCCTCCGGGGCGTGAGCGAGCGGTACGCCGGGGAGCGACTCGCGGGCGTGATCGTGCTCACCGATGGCCTCGACCGTGGCGGGATGCGCACACGGTACACAAACGAGGACAGCCCCGAGCCGCCGCGTCTGCCCGGCCCCTTGACCGTGTACCAGGCGGGGGTGCCCGGCGAGCTGGACGACGTGAGCGTCGTGTCAGTGAACGCCGGCGGCTTCGGCTTTATGCACAGCCCCTTCACCTTGGATGTCACCTTGGCCGCGCCGGGCTTTGAGGGCCGAAACGTGCCCGTGAGCCTCACCCAAGACGGTCGCCTGCTCGCCCAGCGCGACGTGGCCCTAGATCAGACCGGCGCGGGCAAGGTCAACTTCTCGGTGAAGCCCAACAAGTCGGGGCGGTTTGTGTACGAGGTCTCCGTCCCGGTGTGGGAGGGCGACGCCGTGCCGGGAAACAACACGATGCCCGTGGCGGTTCGTGTGGTCCGCGACCGCCTGCGGGTGCTCCAGGTCTGCGGATCCCCGAGCTTCGACCAGAAGTTTCTGCGTCTGTTCCTCAAACAAGACCCCGCCGTAGACCTCGTCAGCTTCTTCATCCTCCGCACCCACGAGGACACCCGCTCCAGCTACGACGAGAAGGAGCTCTCGCTCATCAAGTTCCCTTACGAGCAGCTCTTCGCTGAAGATCTCGCGAGCTTCGACCTCGTCATCTTCCAGAACTTCGACTATCGACCGTACTTTCAGGAGCTCGCCGGGGAGCTTCTGGGCAACGTCGCCACCTTCGTCAAAGAGGGCGGCGCGTTCGTGATGATCGGCGGAGACCGCTCGTTTGACGAGGGCGATTACCAAGGCACCCCCATCAGCGAGATCCTGCCCGTCGCCCTGGGCGCGGGCTCACCCCGCACAGACTCGGCGTCGTTCCAGCCCCGTCTCACCGGCGCCGGGCGTGTTCACCCCGTCACGCGCCTGCTCGGCGACGCCACCGAGAACGAGGCGCTGTGGGGCCGACTCTCGGCGTTGGACGGCCTGAACCTCAGCGCCGGCCCCGCGCCGGGCAGCGCCGTGCTGCTCAGCCACCCCACGTTACGCACGTCCAAAGGGGAGCCCATGCCTGTGCTCGCCGTGCGTGAGGTGGGCCGAGGCCGCACGATGGCGCTTCTGGGCGACTCCACCTGGCGCTGGATCATGGCAGAAGCGGCCTTGGGCCAAGGAAACCAGGCGTACTTACGCTTCTGGAAGAACACGATGCGCTGGCTGGTGAAGGACCCGGAGGGTGACCGTGTGCAGGTCGCCGCCGCCCGGGAGAACTTCTTGCTGGGCGAAGAGGTGCCGCTCTCCGTGCGGGTGCGCGACGTCGGCTTCGGCGGCGTCGAGGGCGCGGTCATCGAGGGCAGCGCCCAGTCCGGCGGCGAGGTGGTGACCTTCGACACCGTGACCGACAAGACCGGCGAGGCGCTCATCCGCCTGCCCGCCGAGCACCGCGGCCCCTGGCGGGTGAAGGTGACCGCCAAGAGCGCGAGCGGCGCGGCCTTGGGCGACGGCGAGACCGTCTACGCCGTGACCGACCGCGACCCCGAGCTCGACGAGCTGAGCCCCGACGCGGCCTTCTTGGCCCGCCTCGCCCAGTCCGTCGGCGGCACCCACTTCACCCC
>JBEAVX010000424.1:0-13127 GCA_041160755.1 Pseudomonadota bacterium | reverse complement strand
CGCCCGCCGCCGCCGCCGCAGGCTTCATGGTGCATGGCGCCCCCGGGCAAGCGGTGCTCGTCGAGGCTGAACCCGCTCCCGGGCCGGACGCCGCCCGGTGGGCTCCGTCGACAACCACGTCACCTCCCCATCCACCCCGTCACCCACTTCTGCAGCCCCGGCGCCAGGGCCGGCACCCCGCGCGCCTTCACTCGCCCCGGCGCCGCTTTGTGGTGCTCCACCACCTCGCCGTCCTCGGGCACTCGGCAGCGCTCGGCGAGGCCCTCGGCCGCCAGCCGCGCCCGCAGCGCCGCGCGGGTCGTCGGGCAGTGGTCAAGCGCCTCCAGGTGGTTGAACACGACGAGCCCCGGGGCCAGACGCGCGAGCGCCAGCAGCTCGTCCATGGAGAACAGGATGTCTCCGCCAACGCCCATGTTCGCGGCGCCCGCCGGGGCCAGGATCACATCGGGGCGCAGGCGGGTGATGGCCTCGGACACGCCGGGGCTGAGCACGGTGTCGCTCGTGAGGTACACGCTCGGCTCGTCGGGGTGCGCCAGGTAGACCCCGGCGACGGGGCCCATGAGCCAAGACAAGGCCCCCCGGCCGTGCTGGGCGGGGATCACCTCGACGTCGAGGCCCAAGGAGGTCGCGGTCCAGGGCTCCGCCTTGAGCCCCCGGCCCCGCAGCGCCGCCACGTCCGTCGGCGCCGCCCACACGGTCAGGCCCCGGGCGGCGAGCCACGACGCGCCGGGGCCGTCGAGGTGGTCGGGGTGCTCGTGGGTGATGATCGCCCCGGTCGCGCTCAGCAAGGCCTCGTCCGCGCCCGGCGGCAGGGGCAAGAGCGGGTTCGGGCGACGACCGCCGCCGAAGATCTTGAAGCCGGGCATCACGCCGGGCTCAGAGAGCATCGGGTCGATCAGCAGGCGGTGGGGGCCGAGCTGGAGCAGGGCCGTCGCGTTTCGCAGGTGGTGGAGCTTCATGGCGCGCCTCGGGTGGGTGTGTGGCCCATTGAACCCTTCCG
The DNA here is from genome assembly GCA_041160755.1 of Pseudomonadota bacterium. Classification (GTDB taxonomy): domain Bacteria; phylum Myxococcota_A; class UBA796; order UBA796; family CAJQPC01; genus JADKFE01. The sequence goes on along the minus strand of JBEAVX010000424.1, from coordinate 12,127 downwards.
CGAGCGCATGACCATCGCTAAGATTGGGCCTGTGTCATCCGTTTTTGCGGGATGACGACGGAGCCTGCGCGTGGACTGGTCCCTTCTCTGCACCTTCGAGGCCGTCGCGCGGCTGGGCAGCGTCACCGCGGCGGCCAAGGCTCTGGGCGTCAGCCAGTCCACGGTGAGCCGACACCTCGACCGCCTGGAGGCCGAGGCGCGCTCGCCGCTGGTCACCCGGGAGCGGCCGGTGCGGCTCACCGAGCGGGGGGCGCGGCTCTTGGCGTCGATGGGGCCGATGGTCGAGGGGGCCTTGGAGGCGCGCTCGGCCTTAGAGGACCCGGACGAGCTGGTGGGGGAGGTCACGATCTCGACGGTGGCGGAGGTCCTGCGCTGGGCGCTCTGCCCGCGGCTGCCAGCGCTGCTCTCGCGCCACCCCCAGCTTCGCCTGCGGGTGCTCACCGGCAACCAGGTCGTCAGCCTCGCGGCCGGAGAGGCCGACATCGCCCTGCGCTTGCGCCGACCGGAGACCGGCGATCTCATCGTGCGACGCCTCGACGTGTATGAGCACGCGATGTTCCTCGCCGCCGATGTTGAGGCCGCGCCGGGGCTGCCCTGGCTGGGGCTCACCGGGTCGTTGGCGGGCGTCCCTGAGCAGCTCCACGCCCAGCGCGCCTTCTCCGATCGCCCGGCGCGGCTGCTTGTGGAGGACGTGGAGTCGTTGGCCTTGGCCGTGGCGGCGGGCCTGGGGGTGGCGATCTTGCCCCGGGGCCTCGCGGCGCGGGTCGGCGGGCTCCGGGAGGTCGGCCCCCACGAGATCGGCGCCCAGCATCCCGGCCCCGTCGCCGACCGCGCGCTGTGGCTCGTCGTGCACCGGGCGCGGCACAAGCTCCCCCGGGTGCAGGCGGTGGTGCGGTGGCTGGTCGGGGAGGACACGCCGGGCCCGGTGGAGGACTCGCCTACGCAAACTTCCCTCCGGACTTTCCCGCCGAGTTGATCTACGCTAAAGGTTCTCTCCCCGACGCGCTCTCGGAGCCAGCACCCCCGCCTTATGCCTGCGGACGACGAGGAATCTTGGGTCATCCGCCTCCTGGCTCCCCCTGCGGCCGCCCTGCCGCCTGAGGTTCGTGTCGGGATCGGCGATGACGCGGCGGTGCTTCGGGATGGTCGGGTGATCACCGTCGACACCATGGTTCAGGGCGTTCATTGGGACGATCGCAGCGCCGCCGCCGATGTCGGCGCCAAGCTCGCCTTGGTGAACGCCTCGGACGTCGCCGCCTGCGGGGCCGTGCCGACCCTCGCGCTGTTGGCGCTCTCTCTGCCCGACCCGGTGGATCGCGCCTGGGTGACGGCCTTCGCTGAGGGGCTGCGGGAGGGCCTCGCGGCCTGCGGGGCGACGCTTATTGGCGGCGACACCACCCGCAGCGCCGGGGGCGTCGTCGTGAGCCTCACGATGATCGGGCAGCTCACCGCCGAGCCGCTCTTGCGCCAGAACGCCCAGGTCGGCGAAGATCTCTGGGTGAGCGGCACCTTAGGCGACGCCAGCCTCGGCTTCGCCACCGATGCCCCCGAGGGCCTCCGCGCGCTGCGCCGCCCGAACCCGCCTCTGCGCCTCGGCCCGGCCCTCGCCCAGGGTGGGCTCTCGCGCTCGGCGATGGACCTCTCCGATGGCCTCGCCACCGACCTCGCGCGGCTCTGCGCCGCGGCGGGGGTCGGCGCCGAGGTCTGGCCCGAGGCGCTGCCGGCCTCCGACGAGCTGCGCGCCGCCGCGCCCGACCCGATCCCCCACCAGGTCGGCTTCGGCGATGATTATCAGCTCGTGTTCACCGCGCCGCCCGCGCGTCACGACGACCTCCTCGCGTTAGGCGCCGACCTCGGCCTGCGCCTGAGCAAGATCGGCCGCGTGACCCAAGGCCCGGAGGTTGCCCTTCGGGGTCGCCCTTGGCCTTTGAGCTGGCAGCACTTCCCTGGACCTCAATGACCGACCCAGTCCCCTTATCGGGGCTCCTCCCGCTCATTGGCGGCGCCGCCGCTGAGATTGACCTCGCCCCCGCGCTCGCCCTGGCCGCGACCTTGCTGAGCTTCTCGGCGATGTTCTCGGCGTCCGAGACGGCGATCTTCTCCTTGCAGGCCACCGACCGCGAGCACCTCAAGCGTGAGGGCCTGCCCGGCGCCTTGGTCGAGGCCCTGCGCAGCGACAAACGCCGCACCTTGCCGTCGATCCTCATCGGCAACGAGCTGGTGAACATCTCGCTCTCGGCGGTCTTCGCGAGCTTGATCCTCACCTTGAGCCCCACCCGGCCCTGGCTGAACCTCCTCGTCGCCACGCCCTTGCTGATCCTGTTCGGCGAGGTCACGCCCAAGACCTTGGCCATGGCGAACCCCCGCCGGGCGGCCCTGTTTCTGGCGCGGCCGCTGACCTTCTGGTCGCTGATGATCACCCCGGCGCGCTGGTTCTTGATGTTGATCGCCGACTTCTTCACGCGCATCTTCGGCGTCGACACGAGCCCCCGCTCCGAGGTGATGCAAGAGGACGAGGTGCGCCAGCTCATCGACCAAGGCAGCAAGGCCGGGGCCATCGGCGCCAACGAGCGCGCGCTCATCGACCGCCTGTTCGACTTCTCCGACACGACGGTCTCCCGGTTGATGACGCCGCGCCCCGACATCATCGCCTTCCCGATCAACACCCCCTTGGAGCGCCTCATCGACGAGCTGCAGCGCAGCCGCGTGAGCCGGGTGCCGATCTACCAAGGCCGCATCGACAACATCTTGGGCCTGCTCCTGACCAAAGACCTCCTGCGGTTCAAGGGGCAGATGACCCCAGGCTCCGGCGAGCTCCGCGCGCTCCTGCAGGAGGCGTTCTACGTCCCGGCGAGCAAACGCGCCGCGGACATGCTCAAGGAGTTCCAGAAGCGCCGCAGCCACATGGCGATCGTCGTCGATGAGCACGGCAGCGTCGTGGGCCTCGTCACCTTGGACGACCTCCTGGGCGAGCTCGTCGGCGAGCTCCTCGACGAACAAGACGAAGACTCCCATGACGCCGTGCCCGTGGGGCATGGGGTGTGGACGGTCATCGGCTCGATGGACGTGGACGACTTCCAAGAGCGCGTCGGCATCACCTTGCCCGAGGGCGAGTACCACACCGTCGGCGGCTTCATCCTGGACCGCGTCGGCCACATCCCCGAGAAGGGCGAGCGGGTCATCCACGACACCCACGTCTTTGAGGTGATCGGCGTCGATCACCGCCGCATCACCAAGGTGAGCGTGCGGCCTCTGGAGCCCGTCGAGGGTGAGGAGGTGCAGCCATGACGCTCAGCTTCGCGCTCACGCTCTTGGCCGTGTTCATCGTCACCGAGGGCTTCTTCTCGGGCAGCGAGCTGGCGATGGTCAGCGCCGACCGCCTGCGCCTCAAGGCCCGGGCTGAAGACGGCGACCGGGGCTCGGCCTTGGTCCTGAAGATGTTGTCCAAGCCCAGCCACCTGCTCGGCACCTGCCTCATCGGCACCAACATCAGCGCGGTGTCGTCGTCCACCGTCGTCACCGCCGCGATGGTCCACGCCTGGGGCGACGACCTCGGCGGCCTCCTCGCCGTGGCGACGCTCGTGCCCGTGGTGCTGCTCTTCGGCGAGCTGATCCCCAAGAGCATCTTCGAGACCTACGCCAACACCCTCGCGCCGCGGGTGGTGTTCCCGCTCTACGTCTTCTCGGTGCTGTTTTACCCGGCGCTCAAGCTCTTGGAGCTGATCACCGACACCCTGCGCCGCGCGCTGGGCGTGAGCGGCGAGGGCCAGGCGATCAGCCGCGAGGTCATCCAGAACCTGCTCGACAACGAGCGCACGACGGCCCTGGACGAGGGCGACCGGGAGCTGATGCTCCGCGTCTTCGAGTTCTCGTCAGCGACCGTCGAGGACGTGATGAAGCCGCTCATCGAGGTGGTCTCGATGCCCGAGAGCGCCACGGCGGCCGAGGCCATCGCGCTCATGGTCGAGCACGGCTACTCCCGGATGCCGATCTTCCAGGGCCGCGTCGATCAGGTCACCGGCATGTTGCACCACAACGACCTGCTCTTCTTGAACGACCTCTCGACGCCGATCCGTGAGGTGGCCCGCCCGGCGATCTTCGTGCCCGAGAGCAAGAAGATCGAGGAGCTCTTCCAAGAGATGCGCCGCACCCGGCAGCGTGTGGTGGTGCCCGTGGACGAGTACGGCGGCGCCGTCGGCCTGCTCACCATGGAGGACATCCTGGAGGAGCTCGTCGGCGAGATCGACGATGAGTACGACGAGCGCACCCGCGTCGCGCGTAAGGTCGGCCCGGACACCTGGGTGATCTCCGCCCGGGCTGAAGCCGAGCTGCTCGACTCCTCCTTGGGCTTTGAGCTGCCCGAGGGCGACTTCGACACCCTCGCCGGGCTCATCCTCGTGCGCCTCGGCCACGTCCCGAAGGTGGGCGAGAAGATTCTGGAGGGCCCCTGGGAGCTCGTCGTTCACAAAGCGAACGACCGCGCCATTCTAGAGGTGAAGATGCGTCGCCTCGACGTGCCCAAACGTGCGGATCGGACGGCGTCTGCGGAGCGAGCGGGATAAGGAGAACACGGGCGCGCGACGGCCCACGAAGGAGCCACGGATGAGAGCCATCGTCTTGGAGGCCGACTGGGATCCACGCCCGGGCGCGCGGGTGAGCGCCGCCGAGCGTGAGGCGAAGAAGGCGATGGGCAGCGCCGTGTGGCGCCACCCCCGCTTCGCCGCAGCCCAGGTGGCCGACCCGACGCTCGGCCCCCGCGAGGTGATCATCCAGGTGCGCGCCTGCGGCGTCTGCGGCTCCGACACCCACTGCTACGAGACCGACGCCGAGGGCTACATCATCTTCTCCGGCCCGGTGCGCCTGCCGGTGATCCCCGGCCACGAGTACACCGGCGTCGTCGTCGCCAAAGGCGCCGAGGTGCGCAACCTGCACGTCGGGGATCTCGTCGCCGCCGAAGGAATGCTCAACTGCGGCGTGTGTGAGGCCTGCCGTGTGGGCCGCCCCAACCAGTGCCCACACCTGGAGATGGTCGGGTTCTCGGCCCCGGGCGCGTATGCCGAGTACATCGTCACTGAAGAGCGCTTCTGCTGGAGCCTCAACGGCCTCGCCCAGCGCGTCGGCGACGCCCAGCGCGCCTTAGAGCTCGGCGCGCTCATCGAGCCCATCGCCTGCTCCTACAACGGCATCTTCGTCTCCGGTCGGGGGATGCGCCCCGGCGATCACGTCGTCGTGCACGGCTGCGGCCCGATCGGCCTCGGCGCCATCGCCTTGGCCCGCGCCGCTGGGGCGGCGACGATCCTCGCCTTCGACGTCTCCCCGGCGCGCTGTGAGGTCGCCATGGCCATGGGCGCCGATGAGGCCCACGACCCGCGCAAGCTCAACGAGGAGGGCTCGTCGCCCGCTGAAGAGGTGCGCCGCGCGACGAAGGGCTGGGGCGCCGATCTCCAGATCGAGGCCGCTGGCGCCGCGAAGTTCACCATGCCCGAGATCGAGCGATCATTTGCGCCAGGGGGCCAGATGATCTACCTCGGTCGCACAGGCGAGCGCGCGCCGGTCATGCTCGACGCCTTGGTCACCGGCGCGTCGAGCATCTCAGGATCTCGCGGCCATGTCGGCGGCGGCTGTTTTCCTCAGGTGATCCGCCTCTTGGAGCGGGATCTCCTTCGTGCAGAGCCGATGATCACCTCTCGGCTGCCCTTTGACGAGGCCCTCGGCGCCCTCGCGCAGAGCTGCACGCGCCAAGACGGAAAGATCATGCTCGTGTACGATCAGGCGGCTTACGGCCCCTCTGCGGGGGGCATGACCACTTAACGACGGATCAGAGCTACACTCTGACCCCAAGAACTTCAACGCCCCCTCCAGGCTCTCTGGAGAACGGGTTCATTGACGTGTCCAGGCTGTCCGTGGTAGTCAGCCCTGGCAGACTCTCTTCATCCAGGCAGGCAGCGGTCCATGGGCAAAGCCATCGGAATCGACCTCGGCACAACCAACTCCTGCGCGGCCATCTTCGAGAATGGCCGGCCGCGGCTGATCACCTACAAGGGCGGTGAGACCACCATCCCTTCGGTGTTCGCCATCGACGAGCAGGGGAATCGTCTCGTGGGTCACGAGGCGAAGCGCCAGGCGCAGCTCAACCCGAACAACACGGTCTATGGGGCCAAGCGCCTCATGGGCCGCAACTACCACTCGAAGACCATCGACAAGATTCGTCAGGTCTTCACCTATGAGCTGCGCGAAGGCGAGCAGTCCGAGGTGCTCATCAAGGTGAAGGATCAGATCTTCACCCTGGAGCAGATCTCGGCGGCGATCCTGCGCAAGATCAAGGAAGTGGCCGAGGAGTCCCTCGGGGAGCAGGTCGATCAGGCGGTCATCACCGTCCCGGCCTACTTCAACGACCGGCAGCGCCAGGCGGTTCGCACCGCCGGGGTGTTCGCCGGGCTCAAGGTGCTGCGTGTGCTCAACGAGCCCACGGCGGCGGCCTTGGCGTATGGCCTCGGGCGTAACCTGGAGTCCCGGGTCGCGGTCTACGACCTCGGCGGCGGCACGTTCGACATCTCCGTCATCGACATCAAGGATCGTATCTTTGAGGTCGTGGCCACCGGAGGCGACACCTTCCTCGGCGGCATGGACTTCGATGATCGTGTGATGCAGAAGATCCTTGAGGACTTCTACAAGAAGCACAACATCGACCTGTCCATCAACCGCGTCGCGATCCAGCGCATCCGCGACGCGGCCGAGCAGGCGAAGATCAGCCTCTCTGAAGTGAGCTCCTACACCATCGAGATCCCCGCGATCACGACGACGGAGGAGGGCAGCTTCAACATCAACATCACGATCACCCGGGACACACTCAACGAGTGGTGTATGGACCTGGTCGATCGTACGATCGCCACCTGCACCCGCATCATCAAAGAGGCTGGCTGCACCGTGAAGGACGTCGACGAGATGCTCCTCGTCGGTGGCCAGTCCCGGATGCCCCTCGTCCAGCAGAAGGTGACCGAGTTCATCGGCAAGGCGCCGTCCAAGGGCGTCAACCCCGATGAGGCCGTGGCCATCGGCGCGGCGATGATGGCGCACTCGTTGTCGAGCTCCAGCGCCGAGCCCGAGAACAGCCTGACGCTGCTCGACGTGCTCCCGATGCCCATCGGCATCAACAAGGTGGATGGGACGATGCACGTCCTGTTCAACAAGAACCAGCCCCTGCCGGACTACAAGACCCGCACGCTGACCACCTCCAAAGACAACCAGCGCTCGATCATGCTGCGGCTCTACCAGGGCGACAGCAAGATGTGCGACGAGAACGAGCAGCTCGGCACCTTCATCTTCTCGGGCATCCGCCCCGCGCCCAAGGGCCAGGTGCAGATCGAGGTCACGTTCCACATCGACTCTGAGGGCATCCTGAACCTCACGGCGAAGGACAAGGCCACCGGGCAGACGGTCCAGCAGACGCTCCAGATGGGCGGCAACATCACGCCCGGCGGGAAGTCGTCCAAGGTCAAGACGGCGGCCTCGAAGCCCAAGAAGCCCGCGGCCAAGTCCGGCGTGGCGCCGAGCCCCCTGATGATGGGCTCCTCGTTGGCGAACAGCGTGGCCCCGGCGGGCGGCGAAGATCCTGCCTCCGACGTCTCCGACGTGCCGTCGTTGCCCCAGGCCGTCACGGCTGAGGACACCGCCGCCGCTGCTGAGCCCACGGCCACTGCGCCGAAGGCCGCTGCGCCCGCCGCGAGCACGACGCCCGCGACCCCCTCCACCGCCGTCACGCCCGCGAAGCCCCCCGAGAAGAAGGGCTTCTGGGCTTGGCTCAAGAGCCTGTTCGGCCTGGGATAAACCTTGTCGAGCGACGCGGACGTCGCGCCTCCAACGTCGGGGGCGCGAATCGTCCTGGTTCACCCGCTGTTCCCCGGCAACGTGGGCGCGGCGGCTCGCGCCATGGCGAACACGGGCGTCGATGAGCTGGTGCTCGTCGATCCGCCCGCGTTTGACATGGAGCGCGCCCGGTGGATGGCGACGGGGGGCGTGCCGCTCCTGGAGCGGGCGCGTTTTGTCGGCGACGTGGCCGAGGCCGTCGAGGGCTGTACGCTCGCTGTCGGCACCTCGGCCCGGCCTCGGCGCTGGGGCTGGCCGGTGTGGTCCCCGGAAGAGCTCGCGCGCCGCGTTCACGACGGCCCGGGCCCGGTGGCGATCCTCTTTGGCCGCGAAGACTCGGGCTTAGACAACGAGAGCCTGGGCCGCTGCCAGGCGATCCTCAAGATCCCCACGGCGGCCGAGCCCAGCCTGAACTTGAGCCAGGCGGTGTTGATCGTCTGCTCGGCGATCTTTGAGGAGGGCCGCCGCCGGGGGCTCAGCCAGACCACCGAGCGGCCCCAGGCGCCCAAACCCAAGGCCCCGAGCGACCGCGCGCCGATCGACCTCCAGCGTAAGCTCATCGAGGCGACGATGGAGGCCCTGGCCGAGACGATCTACCTCGACGGGCGCAACCCGGATCAGGTCTTCACGACCTTGTCGATCCTGCTGGAGCGCGCCCAGCCCACCCGGGCCGAGCTCGACGTGCTCCGGGGCATGGTCGCCAAGACGAGCTGGTCGCTCAAGAACGGGCCCAGACGGCGCTGAGCCCGCTCGTTCTGACGCGCCGCGTCAGTCGCAGACGGTGGAGGTCCAGGACTCGACGTTGTTCGACTCCTCACACTCGTAGACCGTGCCCGCGCCGACGTCGTCCTCGTCGGCGGTGACGACCGGCGTCTTGCCCTTGAGCTTCGAGGCGTCGGCCTCAAAGGTGATGACCTCGCCGCTGGTGCCCGCGGGGATCGCCGTCGTCGTCCAGCCGAGCGCGAGCACCTCGCCGCCCGCGCCCGCGCGCAGCGTCATGAACACGCCCGCCGGGGCCTCGACGTTGCCCGCGTTGAGCGCCCGCGCCGCGACCTTCACGACGCCAGACTTGCACTCCTCCTCACAGACGTCGAGCACCTCAGCGCGCAGGTCGATGAACTCGCTGGGGGGCAAGCCGACGTCGCCGGAGCGGAAGCTGTTGTAGCTGGAGAAGTTGTTGCCCACGCCCGAGGGGATGCCGCCCAGGGCCTCGACGTTCGTGATGCTGTAGCCGTGCTGGTTCCAGATCTTCCGGCCGGGGGGCCAGGTCTCATCGGCGTCGCCGTAGACGGTGATCGCGCCGATGCTGGCGTTGCCGTTGCAGTGGCCGAGCACGATCTCGACCTGGTCGTCGTTGTCGACGTCGGCGACGACGGGCGTCTCTAGGATGGTGTACGAGGCGTGGTCGCCGCTGGTGAACTTCACCGAGCCGTCGAGGCCGGAGAAGAACTGGATGCGGGTCTCGTCGGCGTAGAGCACCTCGGGGTAACCGTCGAGCTCAAAGTCGAAGAGCACCGGGCCCGCGGCGCCGGAGCTGTCGGCGATGGTCGCGCGCCACATCTCGACGCCGCCCCACTTCATCGCGATCAGCGCGTTGCTCGCCGCGAAGACGAACTCGGGGAGGCCGTCGCCGTCCATGTCGTCGGCGGCGGGGGCGCCGAGGTTGCCGCTGTAGGTGCGGGGGCCCCAGGCCGTGGAGCCGTCGGTCTCTAAGCCGTAGACGTAGATGCCCGAGGTCTTCACGATCTCGCCTTCGCCGTCACCGTCGAAGTCGGCCACGGCGACGAGGCCGTCGGGGGTGGCTGACGACCAGATCGTCGCGCCGTCGGGGGTGTAGGCCGCGTTGCCGACGACGAGCTCCAGCACGCCGTCGTTGTTCATGTCGACGGGCACCGACATGGCGCCGTAGGTGCTCGAACCGCTGCCGCCGTAGGGCGCCGCGCCTTTGCCCAGGGTGCCTTTGCCGCGCACCTTGCCATCGACGCCGCGCAGGATGGCGTTGCCCGCGAGCACCTCGATGTTGCCGTCGCCGTCCATGTCGGCGATGGAGGGGTAGTTGTAGCCGTAGGGGTCGAGGCTCGTGGCGAGGCCGGTCGTGCACCACTTCTGGCTGCCGTCTCGGCCGTTGAGCGCGCAGACCTGGGCGGCCGCGGCGGTGACCACCTCGGGCCAGCCGTCGCCGTCGAGGTCACCCACGGCGAAGCCGCCGTCTTGGCCGAAGCCGGAGCCTGTGGTCGCCCAGTAGGGCCCGCTGCCGTCGCCTTTGAGCGCGAAGACCTTGTTGTTCTGGTAGACGAGGATCGCGGGGAGGTCGTCCTGGTCGATGGCGCCGGAGCCGTTGGAGTCGACGATCTGGGCCACGGCGGCGGGGCCGCAGAAGGGGCCGTTGCCCCACTTCCACTCTTTGACGGGGTTGAACTTGCCCGTCTGGAGATCGACGTCACACTCAGCGTTCAGCTCGACGCTGACCGGGGTGGGCGTCTCGGGCTCGCCGCAGGCGTCGAGCGGCTCAGCGCTGTCGTCGGTGCCGCTCTCGCCGAGGGGGCCCGTGTCATCCGCGCCCGAGGCGTCCTTGTTCGGATTGACGGTGTACTCGGTGCAAGCGAGCAAAGAGACGAGGGAGAGGCTGGCGACCAAAAACGCGGTTCGCATGGGAAGACTCCATCAGCGCGGCAGAGGAGTTCAGAATAGCCGCTTCGGCTCACAACCGCTCGGTTGATCTGACGACCGGAGCGCCGCGCGGCGCCCCTCGTTATGATGGCGACGCCTGGATGGTGCTCAGGAGCGCTCGTGCAAGACAAGCTCATCTTCCTCATCGGCCCGCCGCGGTCGGGATCGACCCTGCTCATGCGGATGGTCTCGACCCACTCCCAGATTTACAGCCGCCCCGAGCCGCACCTGATGACGCCGCTGGCGCACATGGGCGTCTACGACAACGTCGATAAGGCGCCGTATGACCAGCTCCAGTCGGCGCAGTCCATCGCCGAGTTCATCCGCGACCTGCCCGGCGGCGAAGAAGACTACCTCGACGCCGTGCGCGCCTTCTGCGACGTCATGTATGGCCGGATGCTCAAGACCCAAGAAAAACCCTACTTCTTGGACAAGACCCCGGCCTACAGCCTGATCTTGCCGTTCTTGGTGAAGGTCTTCCCCAAGGCCAAGTACATCGTGCTCACCCGGCACCCCTGCTCGGTCTGGGACAGCTACGCCGAGAGCTTCTTTGACGGCGACTACGCCGCGGCGAAGGACTTCAACCCCATCCTGCCGCGCTACGTCCCGGCCATCGCCCGCTTCTTGCGGGAGAACGCCGTCGAGCACGTTCATGTGCGCTACGAGGACATCGTCTCCGACCCCGAGCCCCAGCTCCAGCGCATCTACGCCCACATCGGCGTGCCGCACGAGCCCGAGACGGTGAACTACGGCCGCCAGAAGCCCAAGGTCGAGGGCGGTCTGGGCGATCCGCTCGGCGTGAACAAGCACAGCCGCCCGGTGACCTCGTCGATGGAGAAGTGGGCCCAGAACGCCGCCGCCGAGCCCGGTCGGGTGGAGATCCTCCGGGAGATCTGCGGCGGCCTGCACCCCGACGACGTGCGCGCCTGGGGCTACGACCCGGCCACCCTCTTTGAGCCCCTGGACCGCGTGGACGTGCCCAAGGCCCAGCAGAAGGCCTTGGAGGCCAAGAAGAAGGAGAAGTGGGACCGCTACCGCGTGCAGCGCCGCGCCTTGGTGGTGCTGCGCCGCGACATCCACAAGAAGGCCCTGGGCAAGCTGCTCACGAAGGTGCGCTTCTTCTGCGACGTGCTCCTGCGCGGCGGCGGCGAGAGCTTCAACCTCTACAAAGACCTGCAGTACGGCGAGCGAGGGGCCTTGCCCAAGGCGCGGCGGCCCGAGCCCGACGACGGCGAGTAGACCGCTGTTTTAGCGTCGCTCACACCCACTCGATGCGCAGCTCCTCGATGAGCTCCAGCATGGCGCGGATGGCCCTTCGGGCGCGCTCGTCGTCGTTGCGGATCGCGGCGCGCTGCACGTCGCGGACCTGGCGGGCGAGGTCTTGCATGCCGTAGCGCTCGGCGCGGTCGTGGAGGGACTGGGCCAAGGTGGCGAGGTCGGGGAAGCGCCGCTCGGAGAGCGCGGCGCGCATGACGGGCAAGGAGCCCCGGCATTGGCGCAGAAACGCGGGGAGCTCGTCTTGGTAGCGGCTCTCGACCTGCACCCAGACGCCTTCAGCCGGGGCGGCGGCGACGGCGGGGCGGGACTCCGT
>JBEAVX010000422.1:0-4319 GCA_041160755.1 Pseudomonadota bacterium | reverse complement strand
GGGGTGACCTCGCCGTTCTCGTTCTTGGCGACCTCTTCAGCGACGACGGCGGCGTTCTGCTCGGCCTCGTTCGCCTGGTTCTTCGCGTCCCCGGCCTGGGGCTCGGGCTTGGCGTCGGCCTTGGCGTTGGAGCAGACGAGGTTGAACGCCTGCTCGGTGGAGCCCCAGAAGCCGCGACCGCTGAACTCGCTGTTGAACGCCGACATCATCGCGCCGGACTGCTCGCCGCCCTCCTTCGCGCCTTGCCACATGCGGGTGAGGTCTTGGTAGGAGTCGGAGCCCTTGACCTTGCTCAGCGACGGGCCGGTGTCTTCGCCGTCGTCGCAGGCCGTGCAGAGCTCGTCGAAGGCGTCGAGGTCGCCGATGAGGTCGGCGACGCCGTCTACGCCGTCTTGGTACTGCTCAAGCTTCTGGGCGCCGTCTTCGCTGGCGTTGGTCGTGGCGGTGTTCGCCGGGGCGGGCGGCACCGGGGTAGACGCGCTGTTCTCGGTGGTCTTGGCGCGCAGGTTGGCGACGAGGCCCTGCAGCTCGGCGCCGCCGAGATCACCTTCAGCCGCGACGTGGCCCTGGGGGATGCCGGCCTGGAGCTCGGGGAGCGCCCCGCCACGGGCGAAGGCCTCGGCGGCGACGTGGGCCTCGGCCTCGGCGTAGAGCCCGGCGTCGGGCCCAGAGAGCGGGTCGAGCTGGAGCTGGGCGGCGTGGGTCAGCTCGTGGGCGATGAGGCCCCGGGCGTCGGCGGAGTTGGCGTCGAAGCGGGCGGCGTCGAGGAAGACCTCACCGCCCTCCATGAGCCCGCGCGTCCCGGCGGCGCGGGCGCGGGCGGCGCCCTCTTCGCCGAGATGTACGTCCACGGCGCCGAGGCCCAAGGCGGACGAGAGGCTGCGGATCATCGTCTGAAGGCGCGCGCCGCTGGGCTCCGAGAGGCCGCCCAAGGCGTCACCGACGGCCTGGTCCCCGTCGGCGGCGGCGTTGGTGAGGCCCTCGACCTGCTCGGCGAGGCCGACGTAGGGGGGCAGCACCCGCTCAAGCTGGGCGAGGAGCTGGGGCGCGCTCAGCTCGGCGACCCGGGCGCTGAGGCGCAGATCCGTCGCCACGCCGACGTGCAGGCGGTCGAGCTCGGTGAGCAGCTCCGCGCGCTCGTCGTCGGAGAGCTGCTCGTCGAGCTCCACGGAGAAGCGCAGGTTGTCGAGCTTGGCCCGGGCTTCAGCCACGAGCACACCCTCGACCTGGGCCTCGACCTTGCCCGCAGGCGCCGGGCCAGGGGCCGGGAGCTGGGCGCGCATCAGCTCGGCGATGAGCTGACCGCGGGAGTCCGTGGCGGCGGGGGGCTCAAAGGCCCAGGCCTCGCCGCGCGACTCCCAGACGCGTAGGGCGTCGCGGCCCCGGGCCTCGGCCTCGACCTCCAGGGGTTGACCGGGGCGGCTGATCTGCCCGGCGATGCTGCGGTCGCGCCCGGCGATGTGCTGCAGGGCGTGGGTGGACTCGTGCGCCAACATCGACGCGCCTTCAGCGGTCTCTAGGCTGGCGGCCTCGCCGAGGTAGATGTCGGTCTCGACGGTGAAGGCCCGGGCGTTCACCGCGGCGGCGGCGGCGCGGGCGACGGCGCCTTCGTGAATCATGATGTTGGGCATGGCCCGACCATGCACCTCGCTCAAGAAGCCGCGCTCTTGTGGGCTGAGCGGGCGTCCAGCGCCCCCCATCGCCCGCAGCGACTCGATCCACTCGCCGAGGCCGTCGGGCGAGCGGGGGTCGGCGCCGCCCATGGGCTTACGCGCCAGGGCCAGGTCCGCCGTCGCCGGGCCGACGCTCTCGACGGCGCTGTCGGCCTGGCTCTCAAAGAGCAGGCCGTACCACCGATCCACGAACAGCATCCAGTCCAACGAGGCGTTCCAGGGCAGGTACGCGCTCATGTCCGTGGAGACGGCCGTCTCCAGGGCGAGGAGCTGGGAGACGTAGAGCTCTCGGGGGCTCTCGGGCCGCGCCTGGGCGCTCATCTCGCCGATGGAGCCGTTGCCGAGGCGATCATGGGCGCCGCTGAGGCTGCCGAGCGCCGGACCCTGGCCACGCTCGGCGCCTTGGGCGCGGGCGTCTTCACGAACGCTGTCGGTCTGGTTCACCGGGCGAGTCGTCTGACGGACCTTGCCTTGGCTCGTGGTCTCTTGATGCCTCATACCCAGCTCCCTTCTTCGGATGCGCAGCGCGCGCCTGGACGGGTCTATTCTGGCGTGAGGGGACCATTTTTCCAAGCCAAGAGTGCGTTCGGCATGACTTTTCTGTCGCCGCGCACCTCGGGGGCGGCGCCGGAGCGGAGATCCTCCCCGCTCAAGGCAAGATCAGCACCTCGGCGACCATGCCCGGCGGCAAGGCCGCGCGTAGGGTGAGCAGCGCCTCGTCGTCCAGCGCCACGCAGCCCCAGGTCCAGTCCGGCGCGCTCCCGCCGCCGTGCACCAAGATCTCTCCGCCGAGCCGCGTCTCTTGGGGCGGCTTCTTGCCGGCCTTCACCGCCGCGACGATGGCGTCGTGCTGCGCCTGGGTGATGAGCCCCGACCGCAGCCCCACGGCGGCGTCAGCGGCGTTGGGGTAATGCACGGCGATGGCGTTCTTGAAGCTCGACCAAGGCTTGTCCGAGGTGGCGTAGAGGCCCTCGGGGGTGCGCCGGTCGCCTTGGCGAACCTTGTGCCCCGGCGGGTAGGCCCCGGCGTCGGTGACCCCCAAGGCGACCGGCCAGCACGCGGGCGCGCCGTTGAGCGTGACGAGGGCTCCTTGCCGGTAGAGCCCGAGGCGCCGGGCCTCCTTCTCGACGACCATCAACGCCGGGCCCTGGAGCGCCGAGACCGTGGTGAGCCCGCCCAAGGAGAGCGTGTCCACCGTCGCCGGGCAGCCGGGACCGGCGGGGGTAGGCGTCTCCTCCGGGGCCGCCGCCGGGGCCGCGCCGCAGGAGAAGGCCGCCGCGAGGAAGGTCAGGGGGAGCCAAGTTCGCATCGAGCCTCCATAACGTCACGCCTTGACCACGGCGGGCGCAAGCCAGTTCAGGCGATCATCGAGCGCTCTCGGTTCATGCACCCGCTGGCCAGAACCGGCATCTCTCGGGGTGACCAACGCCGCGCCTCATCGCGCCAGAGGGTGCCATGTCCACACGTCCTGTCCTCTCCGTCGTCACCGCCCACACCCAACAAGAGGGCGGCGGCTTCACCGTCCGCCGACCCTTCCCCAGCCGGGGCCTGGAGCACCTCGACCCGCTCCTGATGCTCGATGAGATGGGCCCGGTTCAGTACGCCCCGGGCCAGGCCCTCGGCGCCCCCGACCACCCGCACCGGGGCTTCGAGACCGTCACCTACATCCTCGACGGCGAGGCCGAGCACGCCGACTCTTCGGGCCACGCGGGCTCGATGTCCCCCGGCGACGTGCAGTGGATGACCGCCGGGGCGGGCGTCGTTCACCGGGAGATGCCGTCCCGCAGAATGCAGCGGGAGGGCGGGCGGATGCACGGCTTCCAGCTCTGGGTGAACCTGCCCGCGGCCCACAAACGCATCCCGCCCCGCTACCAAGAGATCAAGGCCGCGACCATCCCCGGCGCCACCTCCCCCGACGGCAAGGCCACGGTCCGTGTCATCGCCGGGGAGGCGCTCGGCGCGCAGGCGGTCATCGCCACACGCACGCCGATCCTCTACCACCACTGGCGCCTGGAGGCCGGGGCGCGCGTCACCGTGCCGCTGCCCGTCGATCACCGCGTCGGCGTCTATGTCTTCGACGGTGAGCTGCAGGTGTCCGGGACCACGCTCCGCGCGGGTCAGCTCGCGGTGCTCGGAGACGGGGAGCAGCTCACCTTGGCCGCCGACGCCCCCGCCCAGGCCCTCGTGCTCGGCGGGCGGCCCCTCAACGAGCCGATCGCCTGGAGCGGGCCGTTCGTGATGAACACCCGCGAGGAGCTTCAGGAGGCCTACAACGACTTCCGCGCGGGACGCCTGGGCCGCATCCCGCCGGAGATCGTGCGGGCCTGAGCCCGAAGCGCCCGCCAGGGCTCAGCGGATGATCGTGCCCGGCTCCACCGGCGCCGTCGTGGTCACCATGGCGCGCACGCCCTCACCGCCGGCCGCGAGCAACATCCCGTGGGACATCACGCCGCGCAGCTTCACCGGCTTGAGGTTCACGACGACGATGACCTGGAGCCCGACGAGCTCCTCAGGGGCGTAGCGGTCGGCGATCCCGGCGACGATGGTGCGGGGCTCGGCCTCGCCCACGTCCACCTTGAGCTGGAGCAGGCGGTCGGCGTTGGGGTGGCGGGCGGCCTCGACCACACGCCCAGCGCGGAGCTGGAC
>JBEAVX010000409.1:0-4542 GCA_041160755.1 Pseudomonadota bacterium | reverse complement strand
CCTGCGCCCGGGTGGCCGTGCGGTTCTTGGACCGCGTCATCGACATCAACTATTACCCCACCCCCGAGGCCGCGGCGTCCAACCAGCGCTGGCGCCCCGTCGGTCTGGGCGTGATGGGCCTGCAAGACGTGCTGTTCCAGCTTCGCCTGCCGTTCGACAGCGACGAGGCCCGGCATCTCTCCACCCACATCCAAGAGGAGATCTACTACGCCGCGCTCTCGGCCTCGGTGGACCTCGCCGAGGCTGAAGGCGCCCACCCCAGCTACGACGAGACCCGCGCCGCCCGGGGCCAGCTCCAGTTTGACCTCTGGGGCGTGAAGCCCGGCGCCAACCGCCAGGGCCAGCTCGGCCTGTTCGGCGCCGATCCCGCCCACCGCTGGGCGGCGCTCAAGGCCCGCATCGCCCAGCACGGCCTGCGCAACTCCTTGCTCATCGCCATCGCGCCCACGGCGACCATCGCGTCCATCGCCGGCTGTTACGAGTGCATCGAGCCCCAGGTCTCGAACCTCTTCAAGCGGGAGACGCTCTCCGGCGAGTTCCTCCAGGTCAACCGTTACCTCGTCGACGAGCTCAAGCGCATCGGCATGTACACCGAGTCTGTGCGCGAGCAGATCAAGGCCGGTGAAGGCAGCGTTCAGCACATCGAGGCCCTGCCCGCCGAGCTGCGAAACCTCTACCGCACGGCCTGGGAGCTGCCCCAGCGGGCGCTCATCGACCTCGCCGCCGACCGCTCCCCCTACATCGATCAAGCACAGTCCTTGAACCTGTTCATGGCCGAGCCCACCATCGGCAAGCTCAGCTCAATGTACGCCTACGCCTGGAAACGTGGCCTGAAGACGACGTATTACCTGCGCTCTCGCCCCCGCACCTCCATCGCCAAGACCGTCACCGCCGCCGCCGCCGCCGCGCCCGCCGTCGCGCAGTCCACGGCGCCGGTGAAAGACGCCGCCGCCATCGCCTGCTCCCTTGAGAACCCCGAGTCCTGTGAGGCTTGCCAGTGAACACCCCCCGCCGTGATGTCTCCGCCGAGACGACGCCGATGATCCTAGACCCGGGCTTCAACCTCACCCTGCGCCCGATGCGGTACCCGGGTTTTTATGAGATGTACAAAGACGCCATCGCGAACACCTGGACGGTGGAGGAGGTCGAGTTCTCTCAAGACCTCACCGACCTGCGCGAGAAGCTGAGCCCGGCGGAACGCCACCTCATCAACCGCCTCGTGGCGTTTTTTGCGACCGGCGACAGCATCGTCTCCAACAACCTCGTGCTCAACCTCTACAAACACATCAACGCCCCCGAGGCGCGGATGTACCTGTCCCGGCAGCTCTTTGAGGAGGCGCTGCACGTTCAGTTCTACCTCACCCTGCTCGACACCTACATCCCCGACCTGCACGAGCGGGAGCAGGCCTTCGCGGCCGTCGAGAACATCCCCAGCATCCGCGCCAAGGCCGACTTCTGCTTCAAGTGGATGGACAGCGTCCACCACCTCGACCGCTTAGAGACCAAGGCCGACCGCCGCGCGTTCTTGATGAACCTCATCTGCTTCTCCTGCTGCATCGAGGGCCTGTTCTTCTTCGCGGCCTTCGCCTACGTTTACTTCTTGCGCTCCAAGGGCCTGCTCAACGGCCTGGCCTCGGGCACCAACTGGGTCTTCCGCGACGAGAGCGGCCACATGCGCTTCGCCTTGGAGGTCGCCCGCACCGTCCGCAGCGAGGAGCCCGACCTGTTCGACGAAGCCATGCGCCGGGACGTCGAGCGAATGATCCGCGAGGCCGTAGACTGCGAGATGGTCTTCGCCAACGATCTCCTGAGCCAAGGCGTGGCGGGCCTCAGCCCCCAAGACGTGCGCACCTACCTAGAGCACGTCGGCGACCAACGCCTGATGAACCTCGGCCTAGAGCCCATCTTCGGCGCGTCGAACCCGTTCCCGTTCATGGACCTGCAAGACATGGTCGGGCTGGAGAACTTCTTCGAGCGCCGGGTCTCGGCGTACCAGATCGGCGTGACGGGTGAGGTGAGCCTGGATGAGGAGTTTTAGGCGCCTCGGTTGAGGCGTCTCTGCGGGCGGCATTCAGCACAGTCGAGCGAGAGGCCTCACCGCCGCCTCGCCCGCACCGCCTCCCCCTCGCGCCACCGCACCTCAAACCCCAAGGCCTCGATCGCCGCCGCCAGGGCCTCGGGGCCGCCGCCCAAGGCCTCGCCGACGTTTGCCGGGATGACGGCTGGACCGGCGCGGGTGAGGCCGTTGACGCGGGCGAGGAGGCGCTCGACCTCGTCCACACGCAGGGCCCGATCGCCGAGCACGCGGTAGCCGAGCGCCGCGTAAAAACGCTCGGAGAGGGCCTTGTCCCGCTCGACGCCCAAGGCCGCGGGCACCGCGGGCAGGACGGGATCATCGGCGAGGCCCTGCGGACCCTCGCCGGGCTGCTGCAGCGACCACAACAGCGCGCGCAGGCGCAAGGCGTCGGGGCTCAACAGAGAGGTGACGTAGAGGTGATCTTGCCCCCAGCGCACGTTGAGCGCGGCGAGCAGGCGGCGGTTTTTGTCGCTGAGCTTGTCCAGGCGTAAGGGCGTCTCGCGGGTTCGGATGCTGCCCAGCGCGCTCTCGACGATGTAGACGAGGCCCCGAAGATCCGGCGGCAGGCGATCGAGGGCCGCGCCACGAAGCGGGGCGAACAAGGCGTCAAACCGGGCGGCGCCCCAGGCGGCGGCTCGGGCGCGCAGGCGCTCCCGCTCGGGCGGGGTGAGCAGCTCGTGGCGCAGGAGCTTCACCTCGGGGCTGGTCGTCTGGCGGCCCTTGGTGAGCGTGGCCACGGGGGCGCCCTCCCAGCACAGCCGGCCCCGGTCGTCGAGGCTCCACTCGGCGTCGGGGGCGACCAAGGCGCGCTCCAGCCGCTCCTTGAGCGCGGCGATCACGGCCTCCCGAATGGGCCCCCGCAAGGGCGCGGCCTGGGGGTTCGGGGCGTAGAGCAGGCCGTGCAGGCGGCCCACGGCGCGGCTGGAGTCCTCGGGCGCGCTGAGGCCCTGCACCCACACCCGGCCGCCGCCCTCGACAAACCGCCGGGTGAGCTGCTGGTGGAGCGCGTCGCTGAGCTTGTCTTCAGTCTGGGCGCAGCGCTCCCGCCAGGCCGCGGCGTCCACCATCCAGTCGTCCCGGGCGGCGATGTACGACCAGGTGCGCACATAGGCCATGCGGGTCATCAAGGCGTCGATGTCGCCGTCCGTGCGGTCGAGGCCCCGAAACCGCGCCTCGACCCAGTCCTCTTGAAGCTGGCCCCGGGGGCTCAAGAGCTGGCGCAGGGTCGCGGCGAGCAGGAGCGCGTGGCTGTCCGTGAGGTCTTTGCGGAAGTCGGGGACGCTGCACACCTCCCAGGCCAGGCGCGTGGCCCGGGCGCTGTGGATCATCGCCAGGAGCTCGGCGTCTTTGGCGAAGGCGCGCAGCACCTCGTGGTCCTCCCAGTCGCGCACCTGGATGAAGCAGGGCAGGGGAGGCCGGGCCTCCAGGCTCTCCAAGAGCGCCGGGACGCTGTGAAAATCGAGGTTTGAGCTTCGCCAGAAGAGCTTCTTGAGCGGCGGGAAGCGGTGCTGCTCGATGGCCTCGACGGTGTCAGGGTCCAAGGCGCCCAAGGCCATCAAGGTGCCGAAGCTGCCGTCGCGCTGGTATCGCCCGGCGCGACCGGCGATCTGGGCCAGCTCCGTCGGCTCCAGCGCCCGGTTTGTGCGGCCGTCAAACTTGCGCAGCTCCGAGAAGCTCACATGGTGCAGGTCCATGTTGAGGCCCATGCCGATCGCGTCTGTGGCGACCATGTACTGGACCTCGCCGGACTGGTAGAGCCCGACCTGGTTGTTCCGCGCCCGGGGCGACAAGGCGCCCAGCACAACAGCGGTGCCCCCGTGGCGGCGACGCACCCGCTCGGCCAAGGCGTAGACGTCCTCCGCCGAGAAGGCCACCAAGGCCGAGCGCTGGGGCAAGGCCGAGAGCTTCTTGGGCCCGGTGTAGCGCAGGGTCGAGAAGCGGGGGTGGCGCTCGATCTCCGCGGTGGGGATGAGCTGGCGAAGGAGGGGCTCGATGGTGTCCGAGCCCAGAAACATCGTCTCGATCACGCCCCGGGCGTTCAACAGGCGGTCGGTGAAGACGTGGCCCCGGTTGTGGTGCCCGGCGAGCTGAATCTCATCCACGGCCAGAAACGACACCGGCCGCTGCACGGGCATGGCCTCGACGGTGCACACGAAGTAGCGCGGCTCCAGGGGCACCCGGCGCTGCTCCCCGGTGATGAGCGCGACCTGGGCCTCGCCCTTGATGGCGACGATGCGCTCGTAGACCTCCTGGGCGAGCAGGCGCAGGGGCAGGCCGATCATGCCCGTGCGGTGCTGGAGCATTCGCTCCACGGCGCGGTGGGTCTTCCCCGTGTTGGTGGGGCCGAGCAGGGCACGGACGGTGCCGGGGGCGGAGAGGCGATGGCTCACGAGTCGCCGTGTAACGCCGCCCTTGCGGCCCCGCCCGCGCCCCGGAGATACTAAGCCCTTGGCCCTCAGGAGGAT
>JBEAVX010000408.1:0-3369 GCA_041160755.1 Pseudomonadota bacterium | reverse complement strand
CCGGGAAGCGGGAGCCGACGTGCTCAAGGCGCGCGGCCTCCTCGGCGCGTTGGCGCGCGAGGGGGGCGATCTCGATGGCAGAGAGCGCGGCGCGGGCCTCGATGAGCGCGGCGGACAGCGCGAGGGCGGGCTCCGACGCGCCCTCGGCGCGGGTGTCGTGGGCCATTCGCGGGGACCTACTTGTTCAGGTTGAGCTTCTGGGCCTTCTGCTGCAGCGCGTCGAGGAGCTCGGAGCGGAGCTTCTCGTGGCGCTCGATCTCACGCTCCAGCGCCTCATCTTGGCGGCGGAGCTCGTCGATCTCGGCGCGAACGCTCTCAAGATCGGCGCTGCGGCGGGTGCGGGTCTGGCGGAGCTGGTCTACCTCGGAGGTGAGGGTGTCTAGCTCGATCTCCAGCTCGCTCACGCCGTCGCGGAGGCCGTCACGCTCGGCGAGGCGCTCGCCTTGGCGGCTCTTGAGGTCTTCAGTGCGGGCGCGCAGGGCCTTGACGTCTTGGGAGACGCGGCCGAGCTCCTCGTCTAAGCTCTCGCGGAAGCGGCGGCTGCGATCGATCTCTAGCTCAGCGGCGATGATGTGGCGCGTGGACTCTTCGGTGTCGGCGACGACACGCTTGAGCTCGGCGACGCGCTCATCGAGGACGCTCTTGAGCTCCGCCTGAAGTTCAGCAAGTCGATCGGTGCTCATGGGCCTCAGCTCTCGGATGTCAGAAGGTTCAGGGGGTCACCCACGCGGCGGGCGCGCGGGCTGGGGTCGCTCACTTCGGAGTTTATCTTAAAGGAGGAGAAGCGTTGGTGCGGGCCGGGCACAGAAAAGCCTTCAAGCGTAAACTCTCTTTGGCCCCCGTGACGGCGCGGACACGGCCAGAGGACGCCAGGGAGAAGCCCAGCATGAGCGAGCGTGATCCCCAAGGCGGCGCACAGCGGCCTGGGGTGGTGATCGTCGAAGAACATATGGCGCGGCGCCTCGGGCGCGCGGCGGCGCTCTCGGCGCGTTGGCGCGTGCTCGCCTTGGAGTCCAACGACACCCTGAGCCGGGTGCAGCGCGCGGAGCGACCGGCCTTGGTGCTCCTCTCGGTGGATCCCGCGCACCCCGGCGCCGCCACCCGCGCGGCGCAGCGCGCGAAGTCTGAGCTGAGCCCGCCGCGTGTGGGCCTGCTCTGCCATGGTCGTGTGGACGATCCCGCCGCCCTCGTCTTGGCCTGCGGCGCGGACGGCTGGCTCGGCGGCGAGGTCAACGAGGCCACGCTCAACGCCTGGGTGGCGCAGGTGATGCGCGGCGAGCGCCCGATCACCCAAGATCAGGCGCCACGCCGAGGCCTCTTCGGGCGGCTCTTCGGGCGCTGAGCCCTCCTCGGCGACGGGGCTCAGGTCAACCCGCCCGCTGAGTGCTGCTCAGCGAGCTGCTCCCGCTCGATCCAGGAGATGCAGGTGACCGGGCAGGCGTCGATGGCGTCCTGGATGAGGTCCATCGGGCCCTCTTGTTTGAGCACCTCGGCCTTCGCCTCGCCGGGCAAGGTGAAGACGTCCGCCGTCTGCTCGACGCAGGTGCCGCAGGAGATGCACTCCCACTGGTCGATGGTGAGCACCTTGCCGACAGCCTTCGCGCGGCTGGACTCGTTGTCGACGGGGCCGATGAAGGGCACGCCGTCGGCGGTGTAGTTGATGCCCACCGTGGCGAGGGTGACGTCGCGGCCGTTGGCGCGCATCCGCTCGCGGTACCCTTCGAGGTCCGTGGAGCTGTCGTCGGCGTGGCGGGTCTCTTTGAGGCCCCCGGCGGCGGCCATGGCGGCCAGCGCGGCGAAAGAGGAGGTCTGGGCGGGCTCGGCCTTGGCGGGCTCCGCCTTGGCGGGCTCAGCCTTGGGGGCCTCGACGACCACGGCGGGCGCCTCGACCTTCACCGGCTCGACGACCACGGCGGGCGCCTCGACGACGGCCACGACGGGCTCCGCGACCACGGCGGGCTTGGGGGCCTCGGCCTTGGCGGCCTCTTTTTTGGCCTTCTTGGGCTCGGCCTTGGGCGCCTCGGCCTTCACCGGCTCGGCCTTCACGGGCTCGGGCGCGGCGACGGGCGCGGCGGCGACGGTGACGCCTTGGGCCTTGAGCGCCTGGAGCTCCTGCCGGGTGGCGGCCAGCTCGACCATGAGCTGACGCACGATGCCCTCCAGGTTGCGGAGGTCAACGCGGAGGTTGTTGAGCTGAATCTCTCGCTCGTCGTAGTCACCAGAGACCGCGGCCTTCTGAAACCCGGCGAAGGCCGAGCCGACCATCGTGCGAATCATCCTGCACCTCATCCTGTGGTCGCGCCCCGGGACAAGGGCGCTCGCGCCGACACAGCGTAGCGGACGACGCCCCGGGGCAGCAAGCCTAAGCGCGCTCGGGGCTCAGAATTGCAGGATCAGACGGCCTCTTCCCACGCCTCAACAAATCGTTGGGCCCGATCGGCGAGGGGCTGGAGCTGGTCGTAGACCTGGCGGTCCTCGACCTCGGTCTGGAGCCGCACAAAAAACGCCTCATCGAGCACGAGCTGGTCGCCCACCCGACGGGCCACGCCGAGGCCCTGGAGGATCTCCGCGAGCTGCTCGCCGGTGACCCCGGCCCGTGGGCGGCGAATGACGAGCCAGCCTTGCTCGCTGCACAGCTCGTCCAGGAGCAGCAGCAGCTCCCCGACCCGCTTGCGACCCCGCCAGAGCTCGACGCTGCCGTCGCGCAGGCGCAGCACCCGACGCCAGCCCGGCCGGCGGTGCAGGATCAACAGCGCCGTCAACAAGGCGAGGTGGGG
Source organism: Pseudomonadota bacterium (assembly GCA_041160755.1). Classification (GTDB taxonomy): domain Bacteria; phylum Myxococcota_A; class UBA796; order UBA796; family CAJQPC01; genus JADKFE01. Next base: position 592 of record JBEAVX010000408.1, on the reverse strand, counting down.
CACGTTGGCCACGGCCCGCAGGCGGAGGGTGACCTGATCGGGGATCGACCGGCCTTGGGGCTCTCCGGTGGCGAAGACGCCGCCGTGAACCAGCTCGCGGCGGTCGGTGACCCGGGGCAGGCCCACGCCGTTCTTGGCCTGACGGGCGCGCTCCAAGAGCCGGTTCGCCTCGGCCACGCCCCCGGCCAAGGCCGTGAGGTTCGACGGCAAGGCGAAGAACAGGCCCTCTTGGTCTTGAAGCTCCAAGAACGAGCCGGTCTGGGCGCTGGGCTCGGGGCCGGTCTCTCCGGCGATGGGGAAGTCGTCGATGGAGCGGCCCAGGAGCACCCGCTCCAGATCCTTCACCAGCCGCGACGGCGTGACCGTCTCGCCGAAGACCCGGCGATCCCAGGAGGTGAAGCGCTCGCGGAGCTGGCCGTAGCGCACCGCCGCGCCGGGGTGGCCTGAGGCGGCCTGGCGCATGTTGTCGAGGTACTCCCGATACCGAGGGTCGGAGAGCGCGACCCCGGCCACGGTCTCGGCCAGCTCGCGGCGCCACACCGCGCCCCAGCTCCCGACGAGGCGATCCCCCACCCGGAAGGCGTCGCCCCGG